>NZ_KV789127.1:0-1181 GCF_001807465.1 Actinomyces sp. HMSC08A09
GCGGCCGCCCGCCGCCTGGCCGACCTCCTGGGAGAGGAGGTCGGCGGCACCGTCGGATACGCGGTGCGCGGGGAGCGGCGCGCCGGCCCGGCGACGCGGATCGAGGTCGTCACCGCCGGGCTCCTCCTGCGCCGCCTCCAGCGGGACCCGGAGCTGAGCGGCGTCGACGCCGTCATCCTCGACGAGGTCCACGAGCGCTCCCTGGACAGCGACCTCCTCCTGGCCCTCCTGGCGGACGCGCGCGCCGCCCTGCGCGAGGACCTCACCCTCATGGCCATGTCCGCCACGCTCGACGCCGACCGCCTGCGCCGCATCCTGGGCGGCTCCTCGGGCGGAGCCTCGGACGGCACGTCGGACGGAGCCGCGCCGCTGGTGGAGGTGCCCGGGCGCCTCCACCCCCTTGAGGAGGTGTGGGCGCCGCCGGGGCGCACCGGTCGCCTGGGGCCGCGCGGGGTGCCGCGGGAATTCCTCAGCCACGTCACCGCCACCGTGGAGCGGGCCCTGGCCGAGCGCTCCGGTGACGTGCTGGTCTTCCTGCCCGGGGCCCGCGAGGTCGACGACGTCGTCTCCCGCCTGCGCGGTGCGGCTCCCGAGGGCGTGGACGTCCTGCCGCTGCACGGTCGCCTGCCCGCGAGCGCTCAGGATGCGGCCCTGGCCCCGAGCCCGGCGGGGCGGCGGCGCGTCGTGGTGGCCACGAACGTGGCCGAGTCCTCGCTGACGGTGCCTGGGGTGCGGGTGGTGGTGGACTCCACGCTGGCGCGCGAGCCGCGCCTGGACGTGGCCCGCTCCATGAGTGGCCTGGTGACGGTGGGGGTCTCGCGGGCGGCCGGGGTGCAGCGGGCCGGGCGGGCGGGGCGCGAGGGTCCCGGCGTCGTCTACCGCTGCTGCTCGCCGACGGACTGGGCGCGCTCGCCGCTGGCTCCGACCCCGGAGATCCTCTCGGCCGACCTCACCGGTGCGGCCCTGGAGCTGGCCGTGTGGGGTGTGCCCGACGGCGCGGGGCTGGCCTGGGTCGATGAGCCGCCGGCTGCGGCGTTGGCGACTGCCCGGGAGGCGTTGGAGCGTCTGGGCCTGGCCGGCGCCGATGGCGTGACGCCCCTGGGTCGGGCGGTGGCCGGACTGCCGGCGGGCGTGCGGGAGGCGCGGGCCCTGCTGGCGACGGCACCGGTGCTGGGGGCGCG
>NZ_KV789128.1:0-1011 GCF_001807465.1 Actinomyces sp. HMSC08A09
GGGCGGTCGATGACAGCGTGAGGCACACCGTCGGGCTTAGGGCCATAATCTCGTCTGAGGTCAGCGGTGTCGAGCTTGTTGAGCTCCATCATGGACAGGTAGTAGTCCAGGAAGTCGTCGTATCGCTCGATCACTTCGCCGCGCACCCAGGAGACGGTACCCGCTGCTGGGGTGCCGGGCTTTCCCATGAGAGCGACGTCGATCGACTCCAGTGAGGCGGCTACGGGGAAGTGGTCGGCGGCGATGACACCTCCGGCGGCCATGGCCTCAATGCACTCGTCCAGCTCCAGCTGGGTCTGGCCGGCCTCGTGCAGCTCGCCGCCCAGCAGGTCGGAGGTGGAGAAGGCCGTCATGTCCAGGTAGAAGTAGGGCCAGCCGTTGGAGGCCAGGAGGAATCCGCGGTAGGACTCCGGCAGACGGAAACCCAGCTGAGCCTCGGTGCTGGCCACAGTCTCCTCCGTGGCATGCACGTGCGGAACGGCGTAGTTCCATATGCCTTTCCAATCGGCCTCCATCCGCGCCTGGACGATCATCCACCCCCAGCCGATGTAGTCCGGCCACGTAAACTCCCGCCTCCCCTGACTAGCTTCACCGGCGGCGCCAGTAGCCTGATCAGTCATGTCTCATTCCCTTTCCCCGCGAAGGAATATCGTCGGTTTGTATCCTACAGGATAGCGATTGTTCTGTCCCCCCAGACTGGAGTTCACCTTGGGTGACATCGGCTGCCACTCGTGCGGCTCTGGGCCTCGCCCCCATCCGGTGTCAGGAACATGGCCGGCAACTTTGCCACCCGAATACAATTCGGGATGTGCTTTCTTTTCACGTGCCGCTGCAGCCTTTGCCTCTTGGGCAAGAGAACTCTTTGTGGTGGCGACTCTCCCGGTTTTTGACAGTGCACCGGCTTCAAGTGCTCGGTTGCAGCCGGCAACGTAATCGTCAAGCTCTTTAAGCTCAGCAGCTGTCGCGTTCTTAGGAGGATAGAAGACGACCGGGCCGCTCATTGGGTCGCTT
>NZ_KV789129.1:0-3414 GCF_001807465.1 Actinomyces sp. HMSC08A09
GGAGACCTTATCTTGAAGATGGTTTCCCGCTTAGATGCTTTCAGCGGTTACCCTTCCCGAACGTAGCCAACCAGCCGTGCCCCGGGCGGGACAACTGGCACACCAGAGGTTCGTCCGTCCCGGTCCTCTCGTACTAGGGACAGGCCTTCTCAAGTCTCCTGCGCGCGCAGAGGATAGGGACCGAACTGTCTCACGACGTTCTAAACCCAGCTCGCGTACCGCTTTAATGGGCGAACAGCCCAACCCTTGGGACCTGCTCCAGCCCCAGGATGCGACGAGCCGACATCGAGGTGCCAAACCATGCCGTCGATATGGACTCTTGGGCAGGATCAGCCTGTTATCCCCGGGGTACCTTTTATCCGTTGAGCGACGACCCACCCACACGGGATCGCCGGATCACTAGTTCCTACTTTCGTACCTGCTCGACCCGTCGGTCTCACAGTCAAGCTCCCTTGTGCACTTGCACTCAACACCTGGTTGCCGACCAGGCTGAGGGAACCTTTGAGCGCCTCCGTTACACTTTAGGAGGCAACCGCCCCAGTTAAACTACCCACCAGGCACTGTCCCTAACCCGGATCACGGGCCCAGGTTCAGGCGCACGCCATAACCAGAGTGGTATTTCAAGGACGACTCCACCGCCACTGGCGTAACGGCTTCACAGTCTCCCACCTATCCTGCACAAGCTATAGCGGGCGCCAATACCAAGCTGTAGTAAAGGTCCCGGGGTCTTTCCGTCCTTCTGCGCGAAACGAGCATCTTTACTCGTACTGCAATTTCGCCGAGCTCATGGTTGAGACAGCGGGGAAGTCGTTACGCCATTCGTGCAGGTCGGAACTTACCCGACAAGGAATTTCGCTACCTTAGGATGGTTATAGTTACCACCGCCGTTTACTGGGGCTTAAATTCACCACTTCACCCCACGAGGGGGTTGATGGTTCCTCTTAACCTTCCAGCACCGGGCAGGCGTCAGTCCGTATACATCGCCTTACGGCTTCGCACGGACCTGTGTTTTTAGTAAACAGTCGCTTCCCCCTGGCCTCTGCGACCCTCCCCCCTAGCCCGCAACGGGGCTTCAGGGATCAGGCCCCCCTTCTCCCGAAGTTACGGGGGCATTTTGCCGAGTTCCTTAACCATGATTCACTCGTGCGCCTAGGCATACTCTGCCCGACCACCTGTGTCGGTTTAGGGTACGGGCGGCTGGCACCATCGCGTCGAGGCTTTTCTCGGCACCCCAGGATCACCCTGTTATCCCCCACCAGCGTGAGGTCACCATCACGCCTCACCCTCACCTCTCAAGGAGGCAGTCACTCCGGATTTGCCTGGAGGACGGGCTGCGCGCTTGAACGGACCAAGCCATCAGGTCCGCCGGGCTACCACTGTGCGTCACCCCTGTTAACACGCTTGCCTACCTGCACGGAGGATCCCCAGACCCCACCACCACAACCACACCACCCCCCGAAAGGAGTAGGCGCGGCTAAATTTGGTGGTTGGGCGTGGGTTAGCACCCGCGCGTCAGCATGGGCGGTGCTTCGCCGGTACGGGAATATCAACCCGTCATCCATCGACTACGCCTGTCGGCCTCGCCTTAGGTCCCGACTCACCCAGGGCGGACTAGCCTGGCCCTGGAACCCTTGGTCATTCGGCGCTAGGGCTTCTCACCCTAGTATCGCTACTCATGCCTGCATTCTCACTCCCGCACCGTCCACCAGCAGTCACCCACAGGCTTCCCCCGGTGCAGGACGCTCCCCTACCACCCACAACCCCTGCCACCACCCGCACAAGACGGACGGTGAAGGGAACAACGTCATGGGTCCGCGGCTTCGGCGGTGTGCTTGAGCCCCGCTACATTGTCGGCGCACGATCACTTGACCAGTGAGCTATTACGCACTCTTTCAAGGATGGCTGCTTCTAAGCCAACCTCCTGGTTGTCTGCGCGACCGCACATCCTTTCCCACTTAGCACACGCTTAGGGGCCTTAGCCGGCGATCTGGGCTGTTTCCCTCTCGACCACGGAGCTTATCCCCCGCGGTCTCACTGCCACGCTACAACCCGACGGCATTCGGAGTTTGGTTGACGTCAGTAACCCTGTGGGGCCCATCAGCCACCCAGTAGCTCTACCTCCGCCGGGCAACACGCGACGCTGCACCTAAATGCATTTCGGGGAGAACCAGCTATCACGGAGTTTGATTGGCCTTTCACCCCTACCCACAGCTCATCCCCCCAGTTTTCAACCTAGGTGGGTTCGGTCCTCCACACGCTCTTACACGTGCTTCAACCTGGCCATGGGTAGATCACCCCGCTTCGGGTCCAGAACGCGCCACTACAATCGCCCTATTCGGACTCGCTCTCGCTACGGCTACCCCACACGGGTTAACCTCGCGACACGCCACTGACTCGCAGGCTCATTCTTCAAAAGGCACGCCACCACCCCCACACACAAGGCGCGGAAGGCTCTGACGGCTTGTAAGCGCCCGGTTTCAGGTACTATTTCACTCCCCTCCCGGGGTACTTTTCACCATTCCCTCACGGTACTATCCACTATCGGTCATCAGGAGGTATTCAGGCAGCCAAGTGGTCTTGGCAGATTCACACAGGATTCCACGAGCCCCGTGCTACTCGGGCACCGTCCCAGACACGCACCAACCAGTTCCGCCTACGGGGGTATCACCCACTACGCCACGCCTTCCCAGACGATTCAGCTACAGATCAGCACACGCGCCCCCTCTCCGGCAGAAGAGAAAACAGAACAGCCCCACAACCCCGCACACGCAACCCCTGCCGAGTATCACACGCACACGGTTTAACCATCATCCGCTTTCGCTCGCCACTACTCACGGAATATCTTCTCCTACGGGTACTGAGATGTTTCACTTCCCCGCGTCACCCCCCACACCCTATACAATTCAGATGCAGGTGACACGACATAACTCGTGCCGGGTCCCCCCATTCGGAAACCCTCGGATCACAGCCCGCCAGCCGGCTCCCCGAGGAATATCGCAGGCCACCACGTCCTTCATCGGCCCCTGATGCCAAGGCATCCACCGAACGCTCAAAAAAACAAACAACAAAGACACACGAACAAAACAAGAAACACTTTTGTCGCAGAAATCTTACAGTAAGATGCTCGCGTCCACTATACAGTTCACAACCAACCCACCCACACCCGGCTCCCACCACCCACACAAGGCAGCAGAACACGGGCCAGGCAACCAGGGCGCACTGCCCCAGAACCCCGACAGCATGCCACCCCCACACACACCAAGCACGCGGGGGCACCCACCACCACCCAACAGGCAGCAGCGGGCGTGTCTCTCATGCCAGCACCAGACAACCAACCACCCCGCACACCAGTGCACGACGGTCGGCCGCCCAGCCCTTCCGCGAGGGCAGGCCCCCCAGCCGGCCCAGACCCAT
>NZ_KV789130.1:0-18353 GCF_001807465.1 Actinomyces sp. HMSC08A09
AGTCTCTCAGGCCTCGTCACGGAAGGCGAGGCTGCTCCAGGCTGATATCGCTGAAGACCTCTCATCCGCTTCCCATGGACGCCACGTGGTGCCGCCGCATATCACCTCTTCGGGTGGAGCAACTCGCTCGGGAGGGATTCGATGAGGCGCAGCCATATCTCACTGGCGGTGGGGTAGGCGGGCACGGCGTGACGCAGCCGATGGACGGGGACGCCCGCAGTGATAGCGATGGTGGCGGCGTGGATGAGCTCACCCGCACCAGGGCCCACGAAGGTGGCTCCCAGCACGGCCCCCGTCTGCCGGTCGACGACGAGCTTGGCCTCACCGTGGGCATCGTCGCGCAGGAGGGCAGCTCCAGCAGCCGAGGTGTAACCGACCTGGGCGGTGACGACGTCGTGGTCGAGGGCCCGGGCCCTCTGCTCGGTCAGGCCGCTGGAGGCGAGCTGGGGATCGGTGAAGACGACTTGCGGGACCGGGATGCTCTCGGGCACTGGTTCGGACTCGCAGCCCGCCGCATGGGCGGCGATCCTCTCCCCTACAACGCGTGCTCGGTACTTGCCTATGTGGGTCAACTGGGCCTCACCACTGGCGTCGCCGACGGCGTAGAGCCAGTCGGGCAGGCGACCGGCCAGGACGTCGTCGGGCTCCAGGCCGACGGTCTCCAGCCCTATGCCGGTCAGTAGAGGGCGACGGCCGGTGGCGACCAGAATCTCATCGGCCTCGATGGTTCGACCGGCACAGGTGACCGTGACAGAGCCGCCATGGATACGACCGAGCCCGGTGTCACTGGCCTGGGACCGCTCGGCGGCAGTCACCCGGGCATCCGTCATGACGGTGACACCGCGGGCAGTGAGAGCCTCCTCGATGAGTCGGGAGGCGAAGGACTCCGCAGCCGACAGGAGGCGGGGACCACGCACCAGCATGGTGACATCGCAGCCCAGGGCGGACATCCACGTGGCGGCCTCGCAGGCGACGACCCCGCCACCGACGACGATGAGATGCTGCGGGATCTCCTGCACGCCGGTGGCGTCACGCGAGTCCCAGGCCTCAAGGCCTTGGAACGCAGCAGGCATGACGGGCTGCGCGCCAGTGGCGAGAACGACAGCGCGGCGGGCGCGAAGGACCCGCTCCCCCTCAGCGGTTCTCACGGCGACGCGCCGTTCGCCGTCGAGGCGAGCCCATCCGCGAACGACGTCGAGGCCGGCACCCTCGGCCCAGCGCACCTGACCAGCGTCGTTGTAGCGGGAAACCCACTCGTCACGACGCTTGAGCAGATCGAGCACGGACAGTTCGGCCGGGCGCAGGCCGCTGAGGTTGGCGGACGCCGCCGCGACCTCGATAGGCACGAGGAACGCCTTGCTGGGCATGCAGGCGTAGTAGGAGCACTCGCCGCCCAGGAGCTCGCCCTCAACGAGGACCGCGGTCAGGTCGGTGCCCTTGATGGCGTACTGGGCGACGTTCTCCCCCGCCGGCCCGCCACCGATCACGACGACGTCATAGGTGCTGGTCTGCTCAGGCACTGTTTCCCTGCTCATGCAACCGATGCTGCCACGCATCTCGGCCGGCTGACCAACTTGTACGGCGTGTCGAGCCTCAGGCCAACCGCAGCGGAGTGATGGCATCGATATGCATCGAAAGACGGTCCTCCGCCACGTCAAGGTCATATTGGGTCTGCAGGTTCAGTCAGAACTGCGCGGATACCCCGAAGTACGTGCCGAGCCGCAGCGCCGTATCCGCGGTCACCGCAGGCTCGGTGGGCGAGCTCCCATCCCTGGCTCAGGAGGTCAGATGGTCGTAGGCGGTGACGGCGCAGACGCCCAGGAGGAGGATGCCGAAGGCGGTCGTCAGGGTCGATGCCGAGGCGCGTTTCGTCAGCGGCCCACCGAGGAGCCCTCCCACCATCGATGCCGCCGCAGCTGCACCCCACCCCGACTCACTTCGACAGAAACTTCAGAAACGACGCGGCTCCAGGTCGTTTCTGAAGTTTTGGTTGGTGAGTGAGAGTTCGGTCGTGACGCCCTCCCAGCGAGCGGTGCCATCATGGGGGCGTGAACGCAACGAGTGCACACACGCCGCCGGAGGCCTGAGGGGTCTGCCATGAGACGCGCACTGCTCGCCGCGGGGCTCCTCGGCGCCGGGATCGCCATCTACAGCGCGGCGCGGGCACTCAGCCTCAGCCGAGCCCGCGCCGCAGCCCGCGCGCGACTGCTCGCCCTTCCGGTGCGAAGGATGGCCCTCAGTCACGGCGAGGTCGCCTACGTCGACTGTGGGCCACAGCCCTCGGGAGGAGGCTCCGACAGCGGCCCCGGCTCCGGCTCCGGCTGCGAGACGATCCTGTCGGTTCACGGGCTGTACGGCGGATACGACCAGGCGCTTGACAGCGTCGGGAGCCTGTCCGAGCACTGCCGGGTCATCGCGCCGTCGCGCTTCGGCTATCCCGGCAGCGCTGTGCGAGGCGACGGCTCGCCGGCTGACCAGGCCGCCGTCTTCGCCGAGATGCTCGACCGTCTGGGGATCGAACGCGTATTCGTCCTGGGAGCGTCGGCCGGCGGCACCCCCGCCATCCGCTTCGCCCTGGACCACCCCGAGCGCGTCTCAGGACTCATTCTCTTGAGCTCGGCCGCGCCCTGGCCGTCCCGGCCCGCGACGCCGCCCGGGCGCATGGGGCCGCCGGCGATCATGAACCATGACTGGATCATGTGGCTGCTCTCGCCATTCTTCAGTCCCGTCCTGGGCATGGATCCCCGGACCATCCACGGCATGCTCCCTCTGTCCGAACGCAGGACAGGGGCGGACATCGACGCCTCGATCACCAACCGGGACATGGCGGTGCACTTCGAGGACTATCCGATCGAGGAGCTCAAGCCGCCCGTCCTGCTCCTGCACGCCCGGGACGACCGAATAGCGCCCTTCACTCCCCCGGCGGGGCACGTGCAGTCCTCCATGCACCGCTACCCGGACCTGACGACGTCGCTCTTCCCCACCGGCGGTCACCTCATCGCCGGCCACGGCCGCCAGCTCGAGGAGGCGATCCTCCGCTTCATCGGCCAGCACGCCGGCTGACACCGGTCGCCTCGGTGGCAACGGGACCTCACGTCGCCCGCCCCTCTCGCCGCCCGCGCCTCACTTCGACCGAAACTTCAAAATAGACGCGGCTCCGGGTCGTTTCTGAAGTTTTGGTTGGTGAGTGAGAATTCCGTTGCGGCGCCCCTCACGGCGAGCGGTGCCATCATGGGGTCGTGAACGCAACGACCGAGCACGCGCCGGTGGACGCCTGGGGGCCGGATTTCCTGGGCCCGGGCTTCGAGGCCCGCACCCTGGAGCTGCTGCCCGACGACGAGGACGACGGCGCCGTCGCCACCCTGGTGCGCCACCTGCCGGCCCTCGACCCCGGCGCCCTGCCGGGCACCCCCACCACCCCCACCTTCATCTACCTCTACCTGCACGGCTGGAACGACTACTTCTTCCAGACCCACCTGGCCCGCGAGATCTCCCGCCTGGGCGGGGCCTTCTACGCCCTGGACCTGCGCCGCTACGGCCGCTCCTGGCGCGAGGGCCAGATGCTGGGCTGGTGCACCTCGCTGGCCGAGTACGACGAGGACCTGGGACGGGCCCTGTCGGCCATCCGCGCCGATCAGGGTTGGGAGACCGAGCTCGTCCTGTCGGGTCACTCCACGGGCGGGCTCATCGCCTCCCTGTGGGCGGACCGCCACCCGGGGGCCCTGCGCGCCCTGATCCTGAACTCCGCCTGGCTCTCACTCCAGGGCTCCGAGCTCGTGCGCACCGTCGGCGACCCGGTCCTGCGCACCCTGGCGCTGCGCGACCCGCGCATGTCGATCCTCGACGGCTGGGTCGACCCGACGCGAGTCTTCTCCATCACCGACGGCTGGCTCCCCGAGCGCGACGGCGAGCTGCCCGATCCCGCCTGGGCCGACGACCCCTACGTGACCGGCTGGGACATCAACCCCGCCTGGTCGATCAAGCCCTCCGCGCCCGTACGTGTCGGCTGGCTCCAGGCCGTCATGGAGGGCCACAACCGCGTCGCCCAGGGCCTGGACATCCGCTGCCCGGTGCTGTCCATGGGCGCGGCCTCCACCCGGCTCGGAGTGACGTGGACGCCGGAGTCGCGCAGCGCGGACACAATCATCGACGCCGACGCCACCGCCCGCCGCGCCGTCATGCTCGGCAAGCTGGTGACCATCGCCCGCTTCCCCGGCGGCGTCCATGACCTCACCCTGTCCGAGCCGCCCGTGCGCGAACAGGTCTTCTCCGCCATGCGCCGCTGGATGGCCGCCTACGTGCTGCGCTGATCCGGTCCGACGACGGCCGGCACCTCAGACCAGCCCGTTGCGGAAGGCCCACACGACGGCCTGGACCCGGTCGCGGGCGCCGATCTTGGGCAGGATCCGCGTCAGGTGCGACTTGACCGTGCTGGTCTCGACGATGAGCTCGGCGGCGATCTCCGCGTTCGACATGCCGCCGGCCAGGAGCTGGACGACCTCGCGCTCCCGCTCGGTGAGCACGCCGAGCGCCTCCTGGTTCTCGCTGCGCCCCTGGCGACGGGCGAACTCGGCGATCACCCGGCGGGTGACGCTCTGGTCCACCAGGCCGTAGCCGGAGGCCAGGCGGCGCACGGCATCGACCAGCTCCTCGGGCTCGCAGTCCTTGAGGATGAAGCCGTCCGCCCCGGCCTCCAGGGCGCCGAAGACGTCGGCGTCCATGTCGAAGGTGGTGACGACCAGGACCGCCGGGACACCGCCCTCCCGCTCGGAGACGATCTGGCGCGTGGCCATCAGGCCGTCCCCCTCCGACATCCGCAGGTCCATGCACACGACGTCGGGCCGGGTCGCGCGCACCACGCGCACCGCCTCCCTGCCGCCGGAGGCCTCTCCCACCACCGTGATGTCCTCGTTCTCCTCCAGTAGGATGCGGAAGCCGGCGCGGATCACCGCCTGGTCGTCCACCAGTACCACCCCGATCACGCGTCCTCCTCCTGAGCCCCCTGAGCCAACGGCAGGACCAACCGTACCCGCCAGCCGCCGCCCTCCACCGGGCCGGCGTGGAGAGAGCCGCCGACGGCGTCCGCCCGTTCCCGCATGACCGTCAGGCCGGTACCGCCACCACCGGGGTCGGTCGGCAGTCGGCGGGCCGGGCCATTGAGCACGCTCAGCTCAAGGGCGGCCTCAAGGCGTGTCACTTTCACCGTGATCGGGGCTCCCGGAGCGTGCTGCAGGGCGTTGCTGATCGCCTGCTGCGCCACCCGGAAGACGGCGGTGTCGGCCCGCTGCGACAGGACCGGTATGCAGGCGGCGGTATCTCCCGAGGGCGCACCGCTGGAGGTGCTGTGGGTGGTCGCATCACCCGGCTCGTCACCCAGAAGGCCATCGTCGAGCAGCTCGATGTCGACGCCGAGCGCCTGGGTGGAGGCGACCAGCTCAGGCAGATCGCGCAGCCCGGGCGAGGACTCCTCGGCCTCCTCGTCACTGCGTAACAGCCCCACCACGGAGCGGAGCCCGGAGAGGGTCTCCTTGGCCTGCCGGCGCAGCTGTTGAGTCGCCTCCCTGGCCGTCTGCGGGTCGCGGTCAATCAGTCGCTCGAGCGCGGCCGCCTGCACGACGATCCCGGCCAGGTGGTGGGCGGCGACGTCGTGCAGCTCACCGGCCAGGCGGCGGCGCTCCTGGATGAGGGCCACCTCCAGCTGCCGGCCGTGCTCGCGCCTGAGAAACTCCTGGCGGGAGTGCTCGTACCTGCGGCTGCTGGCCAGCGCCGCCCCGCCCAGCATCGGCAGCAGGCAGGCCGCCAGGGTCACCAGTACTCTTGTCATGGCCAGCTGCCACTGCTCGGGCGGGTCTCGCCAGTTGTCGACCGCCGAATAGGCCAGCGACAGCGCGGTCAGGGCAGCCGCCGTTCGGCGCAGAGGAAACCGCATCCCCATGCTGAAGGACACGACGAGCTGGCCGTAGCCGCTGGCGACGTAGCCTGCAGGAAGCAGCAATGATGTCGCCACCTCCGCCGACCACACCAGCGCCTGGCAGACCAAGGGGCGACTGCGCCACAGCACGAGGGCCAGCCCCTCGGCCGCGAGCGGAATCGCCGTCGCGGCGAACCACGGCCGAGGGCCGACCGGCACCGAGGTGCTCGCAAGGAACGCCACCGCCGGCTGAACCACTGCGAAGGTGAGAGCCAGCAGCACATCGTTGCGCCGGATCGGGACCGAGCTGGTGGGACCGGACAGACTCATGGCTGCATTGTCATCGACGGACACAGACCTCAAAGTCCTCCGGTCACAGTCCGAGCCTGGGTGCCAGGGCGTTGCCGGCCCAGGCCCACCAGGCCAGTGCCACCAGTGCCGTCAGGAGAATGGCCGACATGGTGACTCGTCGCCAGCCCGCTCGGCGTCTCAGGGACATCACGAGGTCAGCCGCCGCCGGGATGATGGCCACCACCCCCAGGGCCTGCAGCACCTGGGCACATCGTGCCACCGGGATCAGCCAGGTGAAGGAACCGGAACCGTCGTAGAGGGAATACATGTTAGTCGCCATGACAACGAGCAGCAGGGTCCAGGTGAGCTGGGCGGCCAGCGCCACGGCCCCGCCGCCCCGAGCCACACGGGTCAACCACGGCACCGGGGCGCCGACCTCCTGGCCCCGTCTGAGGGCCCGACGGCGTCGCAGTGCCCCGACCGGCCAGGCCACCGTCACCACCAGCAGCAGAACCAGGCAGACACCGAAGACAGGAACAAGCGCCTGCTGAAGCAGCGTCATGGGAAGCAGAGTGAAAGCTGGCCCCTGGCTCAGGCTGACGACCTTGCCGTCCTTGACCTGGGCGGCAATGGCGGTACTTCCGTCGACCTGCCGCCAGACCCACGGCTCAACCTCGACCAGCTGGGTCTCATCGACCTTGAGCTTCCCATCACCTGTGTGCTCAATCGACACCGAGGAGTAAGCAGGCATCCAGGCGGACATGAAGGTGGTCCAGTAGGTTCTGCTGGGTACGTAGGAGCCGGCGACCTGGCGGGCACGTTCGGCGGAGTCCTTGCTTCCGGAGGCCTTGACCGTCTCGCCGGGGAAGTAGCGGTCGGCGAAGCCCTGAGCCAGGTCCTCCCGCAGGCTGCTCGAGGCCTCGTTGCCGTCACCGTTGTAGGAGATGAAGATGCCGGTCTTCTCCTCGGGGTAGAGCTCGAACTTGGAGTGCCAGCCCGACGGAAGGTCGCCACTGTGCTCGACGATGCGCCGGCCGTGACGGCTGAGTTCGAAGTAGCCCAGACCCATCTCCCCGGCCTTGGCGCGGTTGCCGAGCCGCTCCTCCCCCAGCCCGGGCGACCACATCTGCTCCCAGGTCTCCTCACGCAACAGCTTGGGCGAGCGACTCAGCTGAGCATTCATGAAGGCCGCGAAGTCCGGCGCCGAGACGGTCAGCGAGCCGGCCGGGAAGGCACCCATGAGCTCGAAAGGGATCTTCTCGCCGGTGGAGGTGTGGCCGGGGCCCAGCGAGCCGGCCAGTCCCGCGGGCAGGGGCTGCTCGTAGGTCGAGAAGGTCATCCCCGCCGGCTCCAGGACATGCTCACGCACATAGGCCTCAAAAGGCTGACCACTGACCCGCTGCACGATGTAACCGGCCAGCGCCATGCCGTAGTTGGAGTAGCCCGGGGTGGTACCCGGCGCAAAGACCTGCGCCGGCGGATCGTTCTTGACGTAGGCCTCCAAGTCCGTCGTCGGGGTGAGGCTGCCGTGTTCATCGAAGCCCGCTGAGTGGGTCAGCAGGTGACGCAGAGTCAGGGGCTCATCGAAGCGCCGCTCAATCTCGAAGTCCAGGTAGGCGCTGATATCGGCGTCGAGGTCCACCTTGCCCTGCTCCACCAGCTGCATCGCCGCGATGGAGGTCGGGATTTTGGAGATCGAGGCCACCCGGAACAAGGACTTCTGCGGGTCCACAGCCACCGGCTGCCCGCCCGAGGCACCGGTGTCGGCCCAGCCGTAGCCGCGGGTGGTCACCACCTGACCGTCCTTGACCACCGACACCACAGCACCCGGAATATCCCCGTTCTTCAAGGCATCGGGCAGCTTCCCGTCCAGCCAGGCATTGACATCCTCGGCCGTGAGCTGATGCTCCCCGGACGGAGGCTCACGCGGCGGCAAACTGGCCGACGACGACGTCGAGCCGCAGGCGGTCAATAGGGACAGTGAGGCCAACAGGACCAGCACGACCAGGGCCTTGGCCCTGCGCGTCATGTTGCGCGTCGTATGGAGCGTCGCGTTCATCATCATCTCCCCGGCCCGCGTGGTCGGGAAGCCGCGAGCCGCCTCCAGCCTCGCGGCATCGGGCGGCTCTCCTCTACGGGCGGAGGATGTCAGGGGGTTTACGACCTCCGACGTAAGGGACTCGACCGCACGGACGAGCCGACCGGCCAGTCAGGCTCGGGGGCCGGGGCTTCAGAGGCCGCGGTCGGCCAGGTCGTCGCGCAGGTCACCCAGGTGGGCGCCGTGCACCCCCACGCGCCACACGCGCCAGCCATCGGCGTCGGTGACGGCCTGGGCGGCGTTGGCGGCCGACGTCGGATCGGTGAAAGAGCGCCCGTCGGACAGGGTGATGACCCCCTCCACCGACAGGATCGCCTCGTGGTAGATGCCTCGGCGCAGCCGCTGCCAGACGATCTGGGTCGGTTTGCCCAGCGAGGCCGCCACGGCCGCGAGCTCCGCGGTCTCCTGGACCAGGAGGGACTTGGAGGGGTCCCCACCCAGTGCCTCGGCCACCGGGTCAAGTGCGTCGGCCGAGCCGCGCAGCGGCTCCCAGGAGACGAGGGGCACCGCGCCGGTGGGTGCCTCCGGGCGGGACTCGTTGGGGGCCACCGTAGACCAGGCCTGCGCGGCCGGCTCCGACTGCCCGCCGCCGGAGGAGGCGCGCGAGTCACCGGGGTGCGCGGCGGGCGCAGCCGAGGAGGCGTCGGGCTGAGAGTGCGCCGCCCGCGAGCGCCGTCCCATGCGGGTGCGCGAACCGGCCGGGCTCGGGGCTTCGCCGGCCGAGGCCGCTGAACCGCTCCCCCCGGACAGGTTGCTCCCGCCGAGGATGTCCACGCCTCCGGCCAGGGCGGCGACGGCCCGCTCCCCGGCGCTGGATCCATCGGTGGAGTCGGGTCCGCCCGGGTGACCGGCCTCGGCGACGGCGGGCTCCTCGTCCAGGTCGACGACGGCGGGAACAGTCACGGTGTCACCGCTGAGAATGTCGGCCAGGTCCTGACCGACGCTGCTGGCGTTGCCGGCCGCGTCGTGGTCACCGGCAGCGGGGTCGCGGTCTACGACCTCGTGGTTGAAGTCGCCGGGGCCGTCTGCGGGCTCGGCGGCAGGCGCCTGCGGGGCACCGTCGGAGCTCTCCGGTCCCGGCTCGGGTCGGCTCTGCGGGGCCTCCGGCTCAGCCTCGGCACGGTGCTCAGCCTCGGCACTGTGCTCAACCTCGGCACTGTGCTCAGCCTCGTGCTCGGCATCCGTCGCGGGTCCATCATCGGCAGCGCCGTCACTAGTGCCGTCGTTGACGGGACCGTCGGCGACGTCGGCAGCCCCCTCATCCGGTTCGGGCAAGGACTGCCCGGCAGGTTGGGCGCCGCCGGCCTCCTCGGGGTCCTCAGGCGGGGCCTCGTCCCCGCCCTGGTCGGAGAGGGCATGCACCTGGGGCTGCTCGGCGGTGACGGCCACCGGCTCGAACAGCTCGGAGAGCGCATCGGCCGCACCCGTCGCGGCGAAGGCTCCCGCCGGGATGGCGGCGCTGGCATCATCAACGCCCCCGGCCTCGGGAGCGGTCACCGGTTCGGAGGGCATGACGATCTCGATGGGGCCGGTGACCGGACTCATGTGCTCGGCCTGCTCAGTGGCGTCCATGCCCCGTGAACCGTTCGAGCCGGAGGAGGCGGAGCCGGCCAGGGCCGGGCGGGGCGCACGGGCCACGAGCAGCGGCCCCCCGGCGGCCACGTCCATCCCGGAGATCTTCTCCACCACGACGACGATGCGGGACTCGTCCACGATGCGCACGTCGACCTCGTGGATCTCCAGCCCGGAGGAGGCCAGTACTCCCAGCCCTCCGACGACGTCGGGCTCCAGGGAGGCGCTGAGGATCGTCAGCCTCGGCCCGGCCTCGACCTGGGCGGGCATCGCCTCGCGGAACTCGTTCCAGTCCTGGCTGAAGGCCCCCAGCCCACCGGCGTACCTGCTGGCGATCTCACGGCGGCCCGCAGTGGCGGCCTGGGTCAGGCGCGACATGGCGGCCAGCAGCCCCGTGGAGTCGACTCTCTCCAGGACCTCGACGACGACGACCTGCCCGGTGGCGTCCAGGGCGGTCAGGCTCGCCCCGGTCTCGAGCTCCTCCCATGACAGGGGGAAGAGCGGGCGGCGCAGGACATCGACGATCTGACGCTGGATGGCGACCAGACTGTGAGACAGGGTGATGGCATCAGCGGAGCGACCCAGGCGCACGGGCAGGAGGTGGTTGCCGTCGAGCTCGTACATGGCCATGGATGGGGCCGCCTTTCCTCGTCGTCCTGCTCCGCGATGGCCCCCAGCACAGATGGGCACGCGCGTGGACGGCTCACAGTCGAGTCACCCACGAACACAGTGCCCAGCCATCCTGTCACGACCGCCAGCACACGGCAGACTATCTCATGACGGCAACGAGGGGCGGGCCGTCACCCCATCACATCAGCCCACTCACAGGGAGAAAACCGCGAGAACACGGCCAGATCGAGGTTATCTCCTAGGGTTATCCCCGATTCTTGGAGAGACCGGTCTCATGGTCGCATCCACCTGGAGGTGGATGAGGATGCCCGGGAAGTGGACAAGAATGTTGGCTGGTCGACTCCCGGCGGGGAGCCCCGACCATCCCCTATCGCATCACCAGCCTCCCATCACCTACCGCTGAGGAGCGTTCATGCCGTCGGCCTCGTCCACCACGTCTCCCCCGGACGCATCCGAGCTCGCGCCCTCGCCGGTGCCCTCCTCCACCCCATCGCCCGCACCATCGCCGTCGTCGGCGCCGGCAGCCCCTGCGTCCGAGCCCTCGCACCTGAGCGCCTACGCGCACCGGGCCTCGCGGGCCGCGCGCGCCTGGCTGGCCCCGGCGCCGGCCGCAACCACCTGCGCGGCGCTGACCCTCGTCATCAGCATCCTCCTGCTGCCCTGGGGGCCCCGGGGGCAGATCCTCCTGTCCGCCTACATCCACCAGCCCCAGCGGGTGTGGACCCTGCTGACCGCGTGGGCGGTCCCCGGCCACCTGCTGCCGGTGACCGGAAGCCTCGTGCTGCTGTCCATCGGCGTGCTGCTGGAGCGGCTCCTGGGCACGCGACGGTGGCTGGCCACCGCCGTCGTCTCCTGCGCCGGAGGCATCGTCCTGGCCCAGGCGCTCTACCCCCTCATCGGGCGCGTGTGGGACGCCTGGTCCCCCTACCTCATCCACGCCCCGATCCAGGGCATCAGCCTGCCCATTGCCGGCCTGGTGGCGGCCTCCACCAGCGTCATGCGCCCATCCTGGCGACGGCGCACGCGCCTGACGGCCTTCGCCGTCCTCATCGTCTCGGCCGCCGTGACCGGAACCGTGGGCGCCCTGGCCCGCCTGGGAGCCGGCGTCATCGGCCTCATCATGGGCGTCGTCCTGGAGCGCGGGCAGCAGTCGGCCCCCTCCCAGGAGCTGCCCCGGCGCGTGGAGCGCGAGCTCGTGGCCTTCCTGGTGGCCTGCTGGGCCGTGAGCTGTGCCCTGGCGGTGGTGAGTAACGCCGCCGGCCCCCTGGCTGACGCCCGCTACGGGCTGACCCCCGCCATCCTGCCCAAGGACGCCGTCATCTACCCCGTCGAGCAGCTCCTGATGTGCATGCCGGCGCTCCTGCAGCTGGTCCTGGCCGATGGCCTGCGCCGGGGGCGTCGCTCAGCGGCCTACGGCACCATCGCCCTGCAGATCTTCCTGGGGGTGTGCGCGGCCCTGTTCGCCCTGGTGGAGAAGATCGGCGAGCAGCTGCCCGAGTCCGGTTCCACCACGACCCAGCTCCTGCACAGCTGGCTGCGCTCGGGGCACCTGCTGGTGCCGCTGCTGCTCAACATCGTGGTCATCAGCCTGGTGGTGTGGACCAGGAGGCGCTTCACCCTGGGCTCGCGCCCCGGCGTCATTCGCCGCGCCGTCGTCGCCTGGGTCCTGACCCTCCTGGGCGGGGCGGTCCTGACCGTCGCCGGGGGATTGCTCATGTCGCATGACTTCTCCCCCTACGCGACCTGGCCCGCTCTGCTGGAGACCTACGTGTCCTACCTGCTGCCCATCAGCACCGGCGGCATCATGAGCCTGATCGTCGAGCCCCTGACCCCGCTGGCCTACCTGCTCACCGGGTGGGTTCCGGTCCTGGTGTGGCTCCTGACGATCCTGTGGGTGTGGCTGGCCCAGTCCGCTCCCGCCCGCACTCGGATCTCCGACCGCGAGGAGCTCGTCGACCTGGTGCGCAGCCGCGGTGCCGGGACCCTGGGGTGGATGCTCACTTGGCAGGGCAACGAGGCCTGGGTCAACGAGGCGGGCACGGCCGGCTTCTCCTACCGGCCCAGCCGCGACGTCGCCCTGACGGTCGGGGACCCCGCCGCCGCCGACGCCGACGTGGCCCAGGCGGTGCGCGACTTCGCCGACTTCGCCACCGACGCCGGACTCATCCCGGCCCTGTACTCGGTGCACGCCCCGGCCATGGAGGCCGCCCGCGCCATGGGCTGGACGATCATGCAGGTGGCTGAGGAGTCCGTCCTGGACCTGCCGGACCTGGCCTTCCGTGGCAAGGCCTACCAGGACGTGCGCACCGCCCTCAACCACGCCAACAAGGAGGGCGTCGAGGCGGTATGGACCACCTTCCGCGACTGCCCGGCCGGCCGGCGCGACCAGATTCGGGCCATCTCCCAGGCCTGGGCCAGTGACAAGCCGCTGCCGGAGATGGGCTTCACCCTCGGCGGCCTAGCCGAGCTCGACGACGCCGAGACACGCCTGCTGCTGGCCGTGGACGCCGAGGGCACCGTCCAGGGCGTCACCTCCTGGCTGCCGGTCTACCGCGACGGGCGCGTCATCGGTCTGACCCTGGACTTCATGCGACGCCGCGAGGGCGGCTTCCGCCCCGTCATGGAGTACCTCATCGGGCGCGCCGCCCAGGACGCCCAGGCCGAGGGGCTGGAGATCCTGTCCCTGTCCGGGGCGCCGCTGTCGCGCTCCGCACCGGCCGACGGCGATGCCTCCTCACGCTTCGACCCGCTCCTGAACCTGTTGGCCTCCGTGCTGGAGCCGGCCTACGGATTCGGCTCCCTGCACGCCTACAAGCGCAAGTTCAAGCCGCGCTCCGTGCCCATGTACCTGGCGGTTCCCGACCCGGTGGACCTGCCCACGGTGGGGATCGCCATCGCCCGGGCCTACCTGCCCGGTCTCAAGCCCTCCCAGACGGCGCGCTTCGCCCATGTGCTGATGAACCGTGACTGAGATCAACGGTGCTGGCGCATCCACCGCCGACGTGCAGGCGTCGGGCGGCGTCGTGGGCGCCCTCAAGGCCGTCCACATCCTCCAGCCCTGGCTGGGGGCGGTCTGCGTGATCGTGGCCGCGGTGGTCATCGCCTGGCTGTGGTGGCGGCGCACCCGCTACCTGCCCTGGCATCGCCAGCTCGTCGTACCTGCCGCCGCCGCAGCGAGCGCAGTGACCTTCTGGCTGGCCGTGGACGTCATCTGGCATCCCGTCGCCGACGGCGTCGGCTGGTTCGTGTGGACCTGGGTGGGCGTCGTCGGCCTCGTCATCGCCCAGCTGGTCACCGGCAACCGCACCGAAGGACGTCACCGGGCGGTGCGTTCACGCAACCGCCGCCTGGTGCGCGCCACGGAGTCGGCCTCCAGCCTCGTGGCCGTGGTGGCCTCCTCCCTGCTGGCCATCAACACCTTCTTCGCCTCCTACCCCACCCTGGCATCGGTCCTGGGCTACGGGGTGGCGACCACGCCACTCAACCGTCTGCAGGGCGCCGCGGCCCGGTCTCCGGCACCCGTGCGCGGAAAGGGGATGCTGGAGGAGACCTGGAGGCCGCCGTCGGACATGCCCGCCCGCGGCCAGGCGGTCACCGCCGACATCCCGGCCGGCGACCAGTCCGGAACGAAGGGCTTCACGCCGCGAGGAGCCTTCATCTACCTGCCGCCGGCCTACCTGGGCTCACAGCGCCCGGCCCTGCCGGTCCTCGTCCTGCTCACCGGGCAGCCGGGAAGCCCGTCGGACTGGTTCGAGCTCGGGAACCTGAAGGACACGATGGACGCCTACGCGGCCGCCCACCACGGCCTGGCCCCGGTAGTCGTCGTCGCCGACCTCCTGGGCAGCCCGTACGCCAATCCCCTGTGCTCCGACACCGAGGCCGGCGGCAAGGTGGCCACCTACCTGGAGAAGGACGTCCCGGCCTGGATCAGGGCGAACCTGCAGGTCGACGACGACCCCGCCCACTGGGCGGTGGCCGGCCTGTCCAACGGGGGCACCTGCGCGATGCAGGTCGTCACCCGCTCACCGGGCGTCTACCGCACCTTCCTGGCGATCAGCGCCGAGGAGCACCCCACGCTGGGCAGTAAGGAGCGCACCATCTCCCAGGGCTTCGGAGGAGACCGTGCCGCCTACGAGGCCAACGACCCGCTCTCCCTGATGTCCACCGCCCCACCCGGCCGCTACGACGGCATCGCCGGCATCTTGTCCGTGGGCCGCCAGGACACGAGCTACCGCGGGGCCGTGCCCGTCCTGGCCGAGGCCGCCACGAGGGCCGGGATGACGGTGAGCACCCGCCAGTACGACGGCGCCCACACCTGGGCCGTGTGGGGGCCGGCGCTGGCCGACCAGCTCGACTGGCTGGGCGGGCGACTCGGTATCGCCTCGCCGTCGCCGGCCTCCTGATCCCAGCCCGACCCCCACGACGCTGTTGGTCCGCGGGCCGCCCTACCCGGCTACCCGGCTACCCGGCTACCCGGCTACTCAGCCTTGTCCGCGACGGCCGCGCGCCCGGCCTCCAGGCGGGCCACCGGCACCCGGAAGGGCGAGCAGGAGACGTAGTTCAGGCCCACCCGGTGGAAGAAGCCGATGGACTCAGGGTCCCCGCCGTGCTCACCGCACACGCCCATCTTCATCGTCGGCTTAGTGGAGCGGCCGCCCTCGACGCCCAGGCGCACCATGCCGCCCACGCCGTCGGCGTCGATGGTCTCGAAGGGGGAGACCCCGAAGATTCCGTCGTCGATGTAGCGGCCCACGAAGGAGCCCTCGACGTCGTCACGCGAGAAGCCCCAGGTGGTCTGGGTCAGGTCGTTGGTGCCGAAGGAGAAGAAGTCGGCCTCCTCGGCGACGTGGGCGGCGGTGACGGCAGCGCGCGGCAGCTCGATCATGCAGCCCACCGGGAAGTCGAGGGCGTAGCCGGAGGCCTGGGAGACCTCCTGCAGCACGTGCTCCACGCGCTCGCGCGCCAGCTGGAGCTCACGCACCGACCCGATGAGCGGGATCATGATCTCGGGGTGCGGGTCGCCGCCGGCCTTGAGGCGCTCGACGGCGGCCTCGGCGATGGCGCGCACCTGGAGCTCGATGAGGCCCGGCATGGTCAGCAGCAGGCGGACCCCGCGCAGGCCGAGCATCGGGTTGGCCTCGTGACTCTTGCGCACCACGGCCAGGAGCTCCTCGTCGGCCGGGTCCAGCTCGCCGCGCTCGCGGTCGACGGCCACCTTGACGCTCAGCTCGGTCAGGTCCGGCAGGAACTCGTGCAGCGGCGGGTCGATAAGGCGCACCGTCATGGGCTTGCCGTTCATCGTCTCGAACATCTGGATGAAGTCGCCCTTCTGCAGCGGCAGGAGGGCAGCCAGGGCGGCCTCGCGCTCGGCGTCGGAGGAGGCCAGGATGAGGTTCTGGACGAACTGCTTGCGCTCGCCCAGGAACATGTGCTCGGTGCGGCACAGCCCCACGCCCTGGGCGCCGCGGTGGATGGCGTGGCGGGCGTCGTCGGGGGTGTCGGCGTTGGCGCGCACCTCGAGGCGGCGGACCGCATCGGCGTGGCGCATGAGGCGGTCCACGGCGGTGACGAGCTCGCGGGTGTCGTCGTCTCCGGCCGCCTTGAGCGCCTCGTCCAGGCCACGACGCAGGTAGGTCATGACCGGGGAGTCGACGACGCCGACCTCACCGAGGAAGACCTCGCCGGTGGTGCCGTCGATGGCGATGATGTCCTCACTGGTGAGGACTTCCTCGCGTCCCGCGATGCGCAGGGTCTTGCCGGCGGAGTCGACCTCGAGGGCCTCGGCGCCGCACACGCAGGTCTTGCCCATGCCGCGGGCGACGACGGCGGCGTGGCTGGTCTTGCCGCCGCGGGCCGTGAGCACGCCGGCGGCCGCGACCATGCCGGGCAGGTCGTCGGGGTTGGTCTCGCGGCGCACGAGGATGACGGAGTCGCCCTTCTCGGCACGGGAGACGGCCTCGTCGTTGTCGAAGGCGATGTAGCCCACGGCGGCGCCCGGGGAGGCGGCCATGGCGCGGGTGAGCAGGTCGCGGCTGGAGTCGTCGTCGAACTGGGGGAACATCAGCTGGGTGAGCTGCTCGCCGGAGACGCGCGTGAGGGCCTCGTCCATGGTGATGAGCTTTTCGTCGACGAGCTGGGTGGCCACACGGAAGGCGGCCGCGGCGGTGCGCTTGCCCACGCGGGTCTGGAGCATCCACAGCTTGCCGCGCTCGATAGTGAACTCGATGTCGCACAGGTCGCGGTAGTGGGTCTCCAGGCGGCGCATGATGGAGCGCAGCTCGTCGTAGGAGGCCTTGTCCAGGCGCTCGAGGTCGGCCAGGGACAGGGTGTTGCGGATGCCGGCGACGACGTCCTCGCCCTGGGCGTTGACGAGGTAGTCGCCGTAGACGCCGGTGCGCCCGGTGGAGGGGTCGCGGGTGAAGCACACGCCGGTGCCGGAGGTCTCCCCCATGTTGCCGAACACCATGGTGCACACGTTGACCGCGGTG
Source organism: Actinomyces sp. HMSC08A09 (assembly GCF_001807465.1). Classification (NCBI taxonomy): domain Bacteria; kingdom Bacillati; phylum Actinomycetota; class Actinomycetes; order Actinomycetales; family Actinomycetaceae; genus Actinomyces; species Actinomyces sp. HMSC08A09. Next base: position 16,991 of record NZ_KV789130.1, read on the forward strand.
CCCAGGTCGTGCGGGATCTTCTCGCGGCGGCGGTAGATGTGGGCGCGCTCGGTGTTCCAGGAGCGGAAGACGGCCTCGGTGGCCATGTCCAGCTGGGAGCGGGGGTCCTGCGGGAAGTCGATGCCCGCGTGCTCCTTGACGATGGCCTTGTACTCCTCGACCAGCTCCTGGAGGGCGTCCACGGGGAGCTCGTAGTCCATGGAGACGCCCCGTGCGTCCTTCTTGGCGTCCAGGGCGTCGGAGAAGTGGTCGCCGTCGATGTCCAGGACGGTCTTGCCGAACATCTGGATGAGGCGGCGGTAGGAGTCCCAGGCGAAGCGCTCGTCGGAGCTGGCGGCGGCCAGGCCCTTGACGGAGACGTCGTTGAGGCCGATGTTGAGGACGGTCTCCATCATGCCGGGCATGGAGAACTTGGCGCCGCTTCGCACCGAGACGAGCAGGGGGTCCTCGGCGGCGCCGAGCTCGCGCCCCAGCTCCTCTTCGACTCCACGCAGAGCGGTGGTGACCTGGACCGAGAGCTCCTCGGGGACCTCGCCGCTGGCCAGGTAGGCGCGACAGGCGTCAGTGGTGATGGTGAAGCCGGGGGGAACGGGGAGATCCAGACGGGTCATCTCCGCCAGATTCGCTCCCTTGCCTCCCAGGAGATCCTTCTGGTCCTTGTCACCCTCGCTGAAGCGGTACACGTACCTGGGCATCGATGCCCCTTTCTGATTCGGGTCGTTCTCGGGTCTGCCTCAGATCGTCCTGATGCAGGCGTGACGCGGCGACGCGTCGTTCACGATATGACTCTAGTGTGACTTCAGTCCTAGACCAAATACGCCGACTCCAGCGCGCCTCCTCCCGGCGCGCCCGCCGACGCCGCGGGGCTCGGCGGCATGGGCGGCCGACGTCGAGGGGAGGAGATTCAGGGAACGCCGAGCGCCGCGTCCCGGAGCGGGTCGGGGCGCGGGGCCACCCGGGCAGACGCAGCGCCACCATGCGCCCAGCCCGGCCCCACGTATCACAGGAGTTACGACAACTGCTCAAAACGGGTTCTTCGTGTCGTGGGGATGGGGTTGTGCGGGGCTTTCCTCGTCGGGGTCTCGGGGTACGTGGTCGTACGCGATCCCACCCGGTCGTACGTAAAACCGCGTGGTCGTACCCCCAGCGCACCGCGGTCGTACGTAAAACCGCGCGGTCGTACCTTAGAGCCCCTCTAAGGTACGACCGCGCGCCGCCGGGTACGACCACGCGACGCCGAGTACGACCGCGCAGGACCCCGAGACGCCGAACCACCGGCACCCGCTCACCCCGACCACGCCCTCACACACGAAGAACCTCAAAACATAGCGGCGGATGCCCGCCACACTTCCGCGTGGCGGGC
>NZ_KV789131.1:0-818 GCF_001807465.1 Actinomyces sp. HMSC08A09
CTCTCAGAAGTCATGAGACAACACAGTAGGGTAAGGGTACGAACCGGGTGCCTACCCTACGACCGCGAGGAGTGCGACGACTCTCAGCCGGCTGGTGACGAAGGCATCCGGCCTCGCCCAAGCCGTTGCCGCTACGGTGTCCCCGTGCCCGCCTGCCCCACCCCTGACGACACGCTCACTGCTGCGACCTCGGCGCAGGACGTCATGACCTGGTACGACGCCCACGCCCGCGACCTGCCGTGGCGCCGGCCCGGTACGACCCCGTGGGAGGTTCTCGTCTCGGAGGTCATGAGCCAGCAGACCCCAGTGGCCCGCGTCGTCCCAGCCTGGCAGGAGTGGATGCGGCGCTGGCCCGGCCCCACCGAGCTCGCCCAAGCCCCCACCGCTGCGGTGCTGCGGGTCTGGGGTCGCCTGGGCTACCCGCGCCGGGCCCTGCGGCTCATCGAGTGCGCCCGCAGCGTCGTCGAGCAGCACGGCGGCGTCCTGCCCGATGACCTGGACGCCCTCCTGGCCCTGCCCGGGGTGGGGGAGTACACGGCCGGTGCGGTCCTGGCCTTCGCCCACGGTCGGCGCGCCCTCGTGCTGGACACGAATGTCAGACGGGTCCTGGCCCGCGCCGTCGGCGGTCAGGCCCTTCCCGCCCCCAGCCTCAACCGGGCCGAGCGTGAGCGGGCACTGGGGCTGCTGCCCGACGACGACGCCACCGCCGCCCACTGGTCGGTGGCCGTCATGGAGCTCGGCGCCCTGGTATGCACCGCCCGCGAGCCGGATTGCGGGGCCTGCCCGTGGCAGGCCGGCTGCGCCTGGCTGGCGGCCGG
>NZ_KV789132.1:0-9142 GCF_001807465.1 Actinomyces sp. HMSC08A09
CCGCGCTGGCGTCAGCGGCCGGCTTGTCAGTCGGAGCGGCACTCGGCGCAGCACTCGGCTCGGCGGAAGGCTTCGCAGTCGCCTCAGCGCTCGGCGTCGGCGACGGCACGGCGAGAGAGGTGTACATACCGGCGAACTTCAGGTCCAGCACCTTCTCGCCAATGTGCACCTTCTGAGACGCGGGGGCCTTCAGGGAGTACCCATCGACCTGAGCCGTGTTCACGTCCTGTTCAATGGTGCACTCCGTGCCCACAGGCAGCTCCGGACCGTTGACCGGCGTGCCATTGGCCTTGGCCTTGAGGGTGCCTTCCTGCCCGTTGTCGCAGGTGTAGGTGAAGGTGAACTCCTTGTCCCCGACCTCGGCGCCCTTGACTGTGTTGGTCACCGAGAACGAGCCCTTGGCCTTCGTGTAGGTGTTGGTCATCGTCACCTCGGCCGTCTGATCCTTGACGATGGCGACGGTCTGCGGCTCCGGGGCGGTCAGCGTGTATCCCGCCCGGAAGGCGGAGTCGGTGATCTCGGTGACGGTGCAGGTCGAGCCTGCCGCGACCTCCTCGGAGTGCTCCGAGGTCTTCCCGCCCTTCACCATCAGGAAGCCCGTGGTGTTGTCAGTGCAGCTGTAGGTGAACAGGAAGGTGGAGTTGCTGAAGTCGCCGTCGCCGGCCAGGGCCTTCGTGATCGTGAAGTCACCGTGATCCACGGGCACGGCGTCAGCAGAGTTGCTCAGCGTCACGGTCTCGAGCATCTGCTCCTCAACGGTCGCAGTGTTGGTGCTCTGGCCGTTCACCATGAAGGCCGGCTTACCCCAGACGACACCTTCAGGAGTGACCGAGGCGTTCGTCGGGTCCTCGTTGAACGTGAGGACCGTTCCGGTGGGGAAGATTTCCTTGAACACGGTCTTCGCACCGATGTTGAGGGTCATCTCGAGGTCACCACCAGTACCCTCCTGGTTGAGGGTGCCCGGGGCCTTCCAGCCCGGGTAGGCGCTTGCCTTCGCGTCACCGGGCAGGTCGTAGTTGACACTGACCTTGAAGGTGGTGTCCGCCGCCACCTTGCCGGTCTCGGTTCCGGTGAGGAGCTTGGTGATCTCGAATCCACCGAAGCCGGGCTTCATCTCGACGTTAATGGAGAAGGATGAGGCGTAGTGCACCGCGTAGGAGCCCCGCAGACTGGTTCCCAGCGCGGTGGCGTCGTTCTTGTACCGCACACCGGGCTGCACCTTGCCGTTGTCGGTGTTGGGGGTCGACTCGTAGCGGACGATGTAGTTGCTGCGCGGCGCGAAGGGACCGGTCACCTTGATGAAGGCGACGTCGCCGTTGAAGGTGACGTCGAGGTCGAAGTCGCCCGCGCCGGTGTTCTGGTCGGCGCCGGAAGCGTCCGTGAGCTGCCCGGAGCTGGCACCCTTACCCTCGGAGGTGCCGGTCTCCAGCCTCCACCTGCTCTTGTCGGCGACGTACTTCTGTCCGGGGCCGAGCTCATCGGTGAACATGATGGTCGAGCGGGTCTTGCCATCCACGGTCAGCGACTGACCGTTCTCCTCGAGAGCCGCCTTGATCTGGTCAGGACCGAAGATCAGCTGCCAGGCAATTTTGTCGGAGTCAGCGGTCAGGTCACTGGCCCACTTGGTGACCTTCTCCGGCTTGTAGGGGCCTTCGACGTACGCGCCGATCTTGCCGCCGGGAACGGCCACGGGAGTGTCCACGCCGTTGGCCTTGATCGACAGGTTGGGCAGATCCGAGGCCCCGTTGGCCACCACCAGTGACGTCCCGTTACCCCGCAGGTCCTTGAAGCCCTGGGCGACGATCTTGTCGAGCTCACTGTTGAAGGTGCAGGTGATCTTACGCTCGGCCACCGAGCACTCACCCACCTGCGTGGCGACGCCATCGTGGTTGAGCATCATCGGCTCAGTGATCTTGTCCTTGCTGCGGACCTGCTCGGGCAGTGCGATCTCGAAGGAGTCCCCGCCCTTGGCCTGGGCCTTGCTGGCATCCCAACTGAACTTCAGCTTGAGGTAGTCACCGCTCTGAACCGCGGTCTTGCTCGGGTCCTCCTCGCCGACGGCGTTTGAGGGGGTCAGTGACAGGTCGGAGACAGTGATCTTCGGGTTGATGGCGGCTCGGGCCTGCATGGGCAGGACCGTCAGCATCGCGGCAACCATCACCACGAGCAGGAGGAGAGCACCTGTGGCACGCACAGGCGCTCTGAGCGCTCTGGGGGCAGGGATCTTTGACACGGCAAACCTTTCGGGAGAAGTCCGGCATTCAATTGATGCGGTGCCGAACTTAAGTTCTATATTTACTGGTATCAATGGCGAAAATCTCACGCGACGGTCACGAATCGGCTGCCGTTTTGCCTCGGAATGATGACGACGATGACGACTTCATCGCTAACCGCTCAGGTGGGAGAAATCGATTTTCGACGGCGCCCACCTCGGTTCATCCCTCAGCCGACCCCAGAGTTGCAGCCAACAACCGACCCTCGGCAGTATCGCCCACGATTCCGCCAGCCAGCCGGCAACTACTCCACTCCAGGCGTCACGACGGATACAGATGCCGCATCTGTCCCTCAGGCACTTAGTTGACTGAGATAATAGATTCATGAGTCCCGCGGTTCGGGTGGGCGAGATCCCCACCCTGGTCAGCAACCTCGTCGACCAGCTCACGCAGCGGTTGGCGGCCGATGACGCGCCTGAACGCCTCGTCGTCGGGCTCGTGGGGGCTCCCGGTTCGGGAAAATCAACGATTGCCGAGCAGCTGAAGACCGGTCTGAAGGCGGCGGGCGTCTTCGCCGGGCTGGTTGCCATGGACGGCTTCCACCTGTCCAACGCCGTCCTGGACGAGCTGGGGCGCCGCAACCGCAAGGGCGCCCCTGACACATTCGACGTCGAGGGCTACCTGACGACCCTGGACCGGGTGCGAGCCGACGGCGCCCCTCAGGTCCTCGTTCCGGTCTACCGGCGCGACATGCACGAGTCCATGGCGGCCGGGAGCATCGTCAGCGGCACCGGCGTCGTCGTCACTGAGGGCAACTACCTCGCGCTGGAGACGCGCGGTTGGGGTGCGGCGCGTGAGCGGATCGACCTGCTCATCCACATTGACGTGCCCGAGGAGGTGCTCGTGCCGCGGCTCATCAACCGGCACGAGGACTTCGGCAAGAACCCGCTGGCGGCCGGTCACTGGGTGCGCACCGTGGATCTGCCCAATGCTCGCCTCATCGCCACAAGCGTCCACCGCTGCGACGAGGTGTGGCGCGAGCCCGAGGATGAACCCGAGTCCGGCGTCGTCAACCGTGCCGACGACGCCGACGACGACCTCGAGTAGAGCCCCGGCCTGCACTGGCCTCACCAAGCCCGCAGGGCCACCGACGCGGGTTACGGCCGGCGGCCCGTTCCGAGCCCTCAGTACTCGAGGCCCAGATGCGTCCGCACGATGGACTGAGACGGCATCGTGTCACTCCTCGGACTATCGTCCCCGCACGTATCCCCGCTGACGCTCCATCGATGATCCGAGGCATCCCATGACACCCCCTCCTGACACAGGCGCTGACACCGACGCGGCCTCCGAGAGGAGGCAGGACCGCAGCGCCCGCATTGCGGTGACGGTCTTCCCGCTCATCATGTTCGGCGCCTTCCTCGCCGCCTTCTTCTCGCCCTCCACCTTCGTGCCGTTGGCCGGTTACATGACGCCGTTGCTGGCCGTCACGATGCTGGGGATGGGAATGACCCTGTCCATCCCGGACTTCACGATGATCGCTCGTCACCCGAAGCCGGTCATTCTGGGTGTGCTCAGCCAGTACGCAGTCATGCCGCTGGTGGGCTGGAGCGTGGCGAACCTGCTGCCACTGTCCCCCGAGCTCAAGGTGGGCATCATCCTCATCGGCTGCGTGCCCGGAGGGACGACGTCGAACGTGGTCAGCTACCTGGCCAAGGGCAACACGGCACTTTCGGTGTCGATGACCGCTTTCTCCACGATGCTTGCCCCCATCGTCACCCCGCTGCTGACCCTGTGGCTGGCCGGCACCTACATGCAGGTACCGGCCGGGTCGATGGCTCTGTCGATCGTGCAGATCGTGCTGCTGCCGGTAGGTGCGGGCCTGGCCTGCAATGTCTTCTTCCACCGGCAGGTGGCGCGGATCCAGCCGGCGATGCCGTGGGTCTCGGTCGTGGCGATCGCCGCGGTGGTGGCGGCCGTAGCCTCCAAGAGTCAGCCGCTCATCGCCACCGCGGGGCCGCTCATGTTCGCCGCAATCGCCTTGGAGAATGCGACCGGCTACGCCCTGGGCTACGCCGTGGCGCGAGCCTTCGGCGTCTCGCGGGCCGACCGCCGCACGATCGGTATCGAGGTGGGCCTGCAGAACGCCGGGCTCGGTTCAACGCTCGCCCTGCAGTACCTGAGCGCGGCGGTGGCCGCACCCTGCGCGGTGGCGACCTTCTGGCACACGATCACCGGTTCCCTGCTGGCCATGTACTGGCGCCTGCGCGGGTTCCCGGCCGGTGAGGATCCGCACGCCACCGTGCGCGAGCTGCGCCGTCGCACCGAGGAGTCCTCGGCTGCGAGGTAAGCCACTGCTGTTAGGCGGAGAGCTGCGCGATCCGCCCCGGAGTGAGTGCCACGGCGCCGGCGACGTCGCGCACACTGTGCCCTTGAGCCAGCATGGCGTGCACCGACTCCTCCGTTGCGCTTCGCAAGGCCGCCTCGGCGGAGCGGAGAGCCATCCGGTCGTTACCGACCTTGAGTGCCCGCACGATGTACTCCGGCAGACCATCATCCGGAAGAAGACGGACGTCAATGACAGCCCCCTCCGGCAGATCCGCTGCAAGGATGATGGCGTCGACAATCTCAGCGCGCACCGCTGCGAGAGTAGGGGCCCAGGTATGCGCCGTGGGTTCCTGAACGCACTGCGCCAACCAGTTGTCCGCCTCGCGACTCACCGTCACGTCATACGTCGTCATCGTCTTGTCCACCCTTTCCCGAGGACCGGCGCAAGGTCGCGATCGATCGCAGCCAGCGTTCCCACCGGCACCTCTCCAGCATGTTGAGGAACAACAGTGAAGGCCCGAACCCCCTCGGCCGACAGCACCTCGTACCGTCGATGCGAACCACGTTGACGAGTCATGACACCACCCAGCGCCTCGATCCGTCGGTTGAGCTCACGCACCTTCACGACAGCAGTTTATCCGCTAAACAACTCATGTGTACAGCCACTACACACTACACAGGAGATATTGGTAAGAGCGGTCATCGACAGACACTCGCCCATCCGGCACGAGAGTCGGGGCCGGGAGGAATCATGTCCTCTCGGCCCCGACGGCAGTCATGGGCAGGCAGCCGACGGCGGCCGGCTCACAGCATGCAGGAGACGCAGCCCTCGACCTCGGTTCCGGTCAGGGCGGCCTGACGCAGGCGGATGTAGTAGAGGGTCTTGATGCCCTTGCGCCAGGCGTAAATCTGGGCTCGGTTGACGTCGCGGGTGGTGGCCGTGTCCGGGAAGAACAGCGTGAGGCTCAGCCCCTGGTCCACGTGCTGGGTGGCCACGGCGTAGGTGTCGATGATCTTCTCCGGGCCGATCTCATAGGCGTCCCGGTAGTACTCGAGGTTGTCATTCGTCATGAAGGGCGCCGGGTAGTAGACGCGGCCGATCTTGCCCTCCTTGCGGATCTCCACCTTGGCCACGATCGGGTGGATCGAGGAGGTGGAGTTGTTGATGTAGGAGATCGAGCCGGTGGGCGGCACGGCCTGCAGGTTGCGGTTGTACAGGCCGCCCTTCTTGATCTTCTCCGCCAACTCGGCCCAGTCCTCACGCGTGGGAACGTGCACGCTGGAGGCCGCGAAGATCTCCTTGACGCGCTCGGTGACCGGCACGAAGTCCTGGGTCACGTACTTCTCGAAGAACTCGCCGCTGGCGTAGGTCGAGTCCTCGAAGCCCACGAAGCTCTCCCCGCGCTCCACGGCCATCTCGTTCGACGCCGTCAGGGCGGCGAACAGGACACTGGCGAAGTAGACGTTGGTGAAGTCCAGGCCCTCCTCGGAGCCGTAGTGGATGCGCTCGCGCGCCAGGAAGCCATGGAGGTTCATCTGCCCCAGGCCAATGGCGTGCGACTCATGGTTGCCCCGGTCGATGGAAGGCACGCTGGGCAGGTGGGTCTGGTCGCTGACGGCGGTCAGGCCACGCACAGCGGTGCGGATCGTGCGGGCGAAGTCCGGGGAGTCCATCGTCTTGGCGATGTTGAGGCTGCCCAGGTTGCAGGAGATGTCCTTGCCCACGTGGGCGTAGGTGAGGTCCTCGTTGAGCTCGCTGGGCTCGGAGACCTGAAGGATCTCGGAGCACAGGTTGGACATGACGACCTTGCCCTTGATGGGGTTGGCCTTGTTGACCGTGTCCTCGAACATGACGTACGGGTAGCCGGACTCGAACTGGATCTCGGCCAGAGTCTGGAAGAAGGTACGGGCGTTGATCTTCTTCTTCTTGATGCGCCCGTCGTCCACCATCTCGCGGTACTTCTCAGTGACGTTGATGTCCGCGAAGGGCATGCCGTAGACGCGCTCGACGTCGTAGGGGCTGAAGAGGTACATGTCCTCGTTGTTGCGGGCCAGCTCGAAGGTGATGTCCGGGATGACGACGCCCAGTGAGAGGGTCTTGATGCGGATCTTCTCGTCGGCGTTCTCACGCTTGGTGTCCAGGAACCGCATGATGTCGGGGTGGTGGGCGTGCAGGTACACGGCCCCTGCACCCTGGCGGGCCCCGAGCTGGTTGGCGTAGGAGAAGGAGTCCTCCAGCAGCTTCATGACGGGGATGACGCCGCTGGACTGGTTCTCGATGCGCTTGATGGGGGCGCCCATCTCCCGCAGGTTGCTCAGCAGGAGGGCCACTCCCCCGCCGCGCTTGGACAGCTGGAGGGCGGAGTTGATGCCACGGGCGATCGACTCCATGTTGTCCTCGATGCGCACGAGGAAGCAGGAGACGGGCTCCCCGCGCTGGGCCTTGCCCTCGTTGAGGAAGGTGGGGGTGGCCGGCTGGAAGCGGCCGGACATCATCTCGTCAACGAGGTCGAGGGCCAGCTGCTCATCGCCGTCGGCCAGCGTGAGGGCCACCATGGTGACACGGTCCTCGAAGCGCTCCAGGTAGCGCTTCCCGTCGAAGGTCTTGAGCGTGTAGGACGTGTAGTACTTGAAGGCTCCCAGGAAGGTCTCGAAGCGGAACTTGTGGGCGTAGGCGGCTTTGAAGGCGGACTTGACGAACTCCGGGGAGTACTTGTCCAGGATGTGGCCCTCGTAGTAGCCCTCCTCGACCAGGTACTCGAGCTTCTCCTCCAGGTCGTGGAAAAAGACCGTGTTCTGGTTGACGTGCTGGAGGAAGTACTGCCGGGCCGCCTCGTGGTCGGCATCGAACTGGATCCTGCCGTCCGCGTCGTAGAGGTTCAGCTTCGCGTTGAGCGCGTGGTAGTCCAGCTCCGGGGAGGACACGGTCTCTGAGCCGGTGTCCGTCAGCGTGTCTGCCAAAAGTTTTCCAATCCTTCTTTGACGCGTGCGACGTCCGTGGGGGTGCCGAGCAGCTCGTAGCGGTACAGGAACGGCACTCCCAACTTGCTGGCGATGATGTCACCCGCCAGGCAGTAGGCCTGGCCGAAGTTGGTGTTGCCCGAGGCGATAACGCCCCGGCACAGGGCCCGGTTGTCCGGGTTGTTGAGGAAGGCGATGACCTGCTTGGGCACCGCCCCCTTGACAGAGCCGCCACCATAGGTGGGCACGACCAGGACATACTCCTCGTCCACGGTCAGCGGCGGCTCCGTGCGCCTCAGGGGGATGCGCGCCGTCGGGAAGCCGAGCTTGCCCACGAATCGGTGCGTGTTCTCCGAGGTGGAGGAGAAGTAGACCAGCAGAGGCCCGCTACTCACGGCGCGCCCCCGCGGCCTCAGACCGCGACGGACTCGACGGCCAGGGCGAGGGTCTTGATCTTGTCCGGACGGAAGCCGGACCAGTGGTCCTCTCCGGCGACGACGACGGGGGCCTGGGCGTATCCCAGGGACTTGACCTGCTCGAGAGCCTGAGCGTCCAAGGAGATGTCCACCGTCTCGTAGGACAGGCCGGCCTTGTCCATGGCGCGGTAGGTGGCCGTGCACTGGACGCAGTTGGGCTTGCTGTAGATGGTGATCGCCATGTCCGTCTCTTCCTCAAGGTCGGGTGGCGGTGACTGCGGCCCGTCCCCGAACAGGGACTGCGCCGGCGGCACCACACGCTTGTCATTCACGGGAGGCCAGAACGGCCCCGCGGAGCAAGACACTACCCCTTGGGGTGATCCGGGTCCATCACCCCAAGATGCTGTGTCTAACGTGGCCCTGTGCACACCACCCCTCCCCTCTGTGGAAAACCTTCGTCTCACTGTGGACGGCTGGTGGAGACAGTCCGTGGCCGCCTCGTTGGAGGTCCTCGAGCCCATCCCCGCAATCCGCACAACGATGGTCCTGCATGGGTACGACATCTATTCGCCCCCCTTAACCACAGGCGCGGCCGGTCGTCGACAGCTCTCTACCCCCAGCCCTGGGGATGAAGACGCAGAATTCGCCCTCTCGGACGCACCCCTTCGGCGTGTCGCCGCACCCAGCGAACATCCAGCAAGTGGCCGGGATCCGACGGCGTCGAAAGCGACCACCTCGATCGACACTTCCCGCCTCCAGCACTCAGCAGGCCGGTGATAACCGTGACAACGAGGAAGGCTGCTCCGAGAGTATGCAGCCTCACACCACACAGGGGGCTCATGCCCTAGCGCGATTTATACAAACCAACCTATCGTTATGTTAACGTAACAATACGGTTCCCAACCCATCTCCCCCAAGGACATCCTCATGCAGCAGGTGTTGCAAGACCTACCACTGACACTGGCCTACATCGGCGCCGACCTGGTGGCTCTCGCCATCCTGGTCGGGGCCCTTTACATTCCGCGCCACGGGCGCCGAGACCTGGTGGCCGCCTACATCGGCGTCAACGTGGGCGTCCTGGCGGTCACCCTGCTGCTGTCGACGAGCGACAACGTCGGGGCCGGCTTGGGCCTGGGGCTCTTCGGTGTCCTGTCCATCATCCGCCTGCGCTCCTCCTCCCTGGCCCAGGGGGAGGTGGCCTACTTCTTCGCGGCCCTGGCCCTGGGC
>NZ_KV789132.1:9162-30309 GCF_001807465.1 Actinomyces sp. HMSC08A09
CGCGGCCCTGGCCCTGGGCCTGCTCGGCGGCATCAAGACCCACCTCATCATCGTCACCATCCTCATGGCCCTCATCCTCGCCTCACTGTGGGTGGGTGACCACCCGGCACTCATGCGCCGCAACCGCAACCAGGTCGTCACCCTCGACCGGGCCATCAGTGACGAGAACGAGCTCATCACCGAGCTCGAGGACCTGCTCGGCGCCCACGTGCGCAGCGTCGACCTCAAGAGCCTGGACCTGGTCAACGACACCACCATCGTCGAGGTCCACTACCGATTGCGTCCTCGCTCCCGCGCAGCGAGGCCGGCTCAGCCACCGGCCGCCCAGCTGCAGCAGGAGGAGATGCAGCAGGGGCCCCACCTGGTCCGGGAGGCTCCGCCTCAGGCCCCCGTTCAGGCCACCGCTCAGGTTCAGCCCGCCGGTCAGCAGCTCTGGCCCGAGACCCCCGTGGCCGACAGCGCCGCGAGAGCAGCCACTGCCCCACCTCGCTACGACTGGATCACCGGTCACCGCCAGCAACACGCCTCCGCCTCCCAGCAGCACGCTCAGGTGAACAACCCTCCGTCCATGGTCCAGCCCCGGTAAAGCTGACCGAGCCGCTCCTCCTCACCGGCGGTGCCCCGCATCGGGACTGCATCGTCGCCTCGAGGACATCGCGCACCCACAGAGCCCACTGCTCCCACCGCACCTCCTACCGCACACGCCACGCAGCCACTGCCGCCGCCCCTCCTCCACCGCTGCCACCCAGCAGCATCGACTCCCCCACCTCGCGACTCCCGATCCCGGAAAGGACTGCACCGTGCTGAACACCGACGGCATCAACACGATCTCCCTCGCCGAGCTCAACTCCGAGGCGAGTCTCCTGACCCGCATCGACCGCAAGTACCTAGTGCCTCCCGGCGACACCCAGCACGTCATTGGCCACCTCGCCCCACGAGCGCAGGTCCTCCAGATCGACGGCCTGCGTCACTTCCGTTACGCCTCGACCTACTTCGACACCCCCGGCCTGGACGCCTACTTCCTGGCGGCCCGCAAGCGCCGTCGGCGTTACAAGATCCGCACCCGCACCTACCTGGACTCCGGCCTGTGCTTCCTGGAGGTCAAGACCAACGGGTCGCGCGAGGCCACGGTCAAGGACCGCTTCAAGTACGATCCCGACGACGCCGACCGCGTCACACCCGACGGTCGCCTGTTCGTCATCGAGCGCCTCGTGGAGTCCGGCACCTGCTCCTCGGACGAGGCGCGCACGATCGCCGATGCCCTCGTCCCGGTCATGGACTCCACCTACAGCCGCACCACCCTGCACCTGCCCCATGACGAGGCCCGCGCCACCTTCGACACCCAGCTCACTTGGGACCTGTTCGGCCCCGATGGGAAGCGCCTGGGGCAGGGAGTCATGGTCGATCACCTCAACGTCGTCGAGACGAAGAACCCCTCCACGGCCTCCCCCACGGACCGCCTCCTGTGGCATCAGGGGCACCGGCCGGCCCGCATCTCGAAGTACGCCACCGGTATGGCGCTGCTGTACGCGAACCTGCCCACCAACCGGTGGAACCGCACCATCAAGCGGGATCTGGGGCGCTACTGGCGTCAGACCCAGTCGCGCCAGCTCGCGGCCTGAGCAGCGGCCCTCACGCTTCCACCCCACCCCCAACCAGCGCCTCCACAGGTCCCGGGCACCGCCCGTCTGTGGGGGCGCTGTTGGCCGCCTTACGCCGCAGCGCGGCAAGTCATGCCTCCCCCATGCCCTGTTCACAGCGCGCTCATGGAATGCGCCCGTTGACTGTTTGTCACCGGACGGAGCCGCACAAGGCCGCGGCGCGCTGAGGGCGCTCCCCTGCTGCCCACCCCGCGGTCAGGCCCCGTCACCGGTCCGATTGACCCGACAGGAGCCTCCCGATGAGCCTGACCACCCTGACCTACATCGCCGCCGACCTGATCGCCCTCGCCGTCCTGGTCAGGGCCCTCTACGCCCCCCGCCACGCACGCAAGGACCTCATGGCCGCCTACATCGGCGTCAACGTGGGCGTTCTGGCAGTCACCCTGCTGCTGTCGACAGCGAGCGTCGCGGCCGGCCTGGGCCTGGGGCTCTTCGGCGTCCTGTCCATCATCCGCCTGCGCTCCACCGAGCTGGCCCAGCACGAGGTTGCCTACTTCTTCGCGGCCCTGGCCCTGGGCCTGCTCGGCGGGATCCAGACCGCACCGATCGGGATGGTGGCGGCCCTCATGGGCACCGTCGTCGCCGCCCTGTGGATCGGCGACCACCCCGCGCTCATGCGCCGCAACCGTCACCAGGTGATCGTCCTCGACCACGCCATCACCAACGAGACCGCTCTCATCGCCCACCTGGAGCGCACCCTGGGCGGGCAGGTCCGCTCGGTGGAGGTCCAGCGCCTCGACCTGGTCGACGACACCACCACCGTTGACGTCCGCTTCCGGGTGCCGCGTCACACCCCCGCTGAGCTCGAGACCGCCACGGCCTTCGACGACGTCACCCCCGCCGCGCAGCCGGCCGCCGAACCGGCCGGCGTCGTCGCCCGCAAGGCACAGACCGCCCAGCCCTGGAGCGGCACGCGCCTGAACGCCGCGCAGGCCGGCTCCCGCCCCGAGCCCGTCGAGGCCCAGCCCCTCACCGTGGCGCCGGCCGCCCAGTACGTCACCCGCTCCAGCAGTCAGGTGGCCTCGTCCGCCGCCGTGGCCTCGCGCTGACCGCCGACCCGGACGAAGCCGACAGGCCAGACCAGGACAGACCAGGACAGACAAGGACCCCGATGATGACCACGACGACAACCTCAACGACGATCTCAACGGCAACCGTGAGCACCTCCCGGGCAGTCTCCTCCGCGGGGCCTCTGGCTCCGACGTCGGGCTCCCTGAACGCAGAGCACCTGGCCACAACCAGTCTCGCCGAGCTCAACGACGCCGCGGGCCTGCTCACCCGGGTGGACCGCAAGTACCTGGTGCCGCTGGAGCGTGCGCAGGAGCTCGTGGGCGGCCTCAGCTCGGAGGCCCGGGTCCTGGAGATCGACGGGAGGCGTCGCTTCTCCTACGCCTCGACCTACTTCGACACCCCGGGACTGGAGGCCTTCATGCTCACGGCCCGCAAGCGGCGTCGGCGCTTCAAGGTGCGCACCCGCACCTACCTCGATTCCGGCCTGTGCTTCCTGGAGGTCAAGACCCGCGGCGCGCGCGGCACCACCGTCAAGCGGCGCATGGGCTACCACCCCGACGACGCCTCCCGCCTCACCGGCTCGGGCCGCGCCTTCGTGGCCGCCTGCCTGGCGAGCGCGGGGGTCACCGGTCCGGCTGCGGCTCGGGATGTCGCCACCGCGCTGCGGCCAGTGCTAGCCACCACCTATGAGCGCACCACCCTGCACCTGCCGCGCGCCGAGGCCCGGGCCACCATCGACACGGCCCTGACCTGGCAGCGCCTGACACCGGGGGGCCGCGCGAGGACTACCGCCGTCGCCGGGGCCCCGCAGGCCCTACGCCCGGCCTACCTGACCGCGGCCATCGACGACGGTGAGCCGGTGGCGGTGGCGGGCGTCGCCGTCGTCGAGACGAAGAACCCGGCCACGCCCTCGCCTGCGGACCGGGCCCTGTGGGACGCCGGCCACCGGCCAGCCCGCATCTCGAAGTACGCCACTGGCATGGCGCTGCTTCACCCCGAGCTGCCCGCCAACCGGTGGTACCGGACCCTGACCCACGAGCTCGCCGACCTGTTCGGCACCAACCGCTCCAACCTGGAGAGCATCGGCGCCACGTGCGCCAACGCGAGCGCCGCCTGAGCGCCGCACCTAGACCACCCACGATCCGACACCGGACCCGAGAAGAAGAGGCCCAGACACCATGAAGACCACCAAGACGACGACCACGCCCCTCCACCGACTCCGCCGTCGTGCGACCGGAGCCGTCGCGTTCCTGGCCGCGATCGCCCTGGCGGCCGGCTGCTCAACATCCTCGGCCTCCGGCAACGCCAGCGCCTCGAGCTCGAGTGAGTCGGATACGACGTGGACGACGATCTCCTCGTCGGTCGCCACGGCGTCGACCGGTGCGAGCGTCTCCAACATCCTGGGAGCGAACGCCTCGGTGGAGGACGCCTCGAGCTCCGCGGACGACGTCGGCACCCCAGACACATCGTCGGCCACCACGATCACGCTGTCGGGATCGTCGGCCTCGGCCAGCGGGTCGGCGTCGAGCAACGTGAAGGTCGATGGGGGCACCGTCACCATCAGCGGCGGCGGCACCTATGTCATCAGCGGTGAGCTCAGCAACGGGCGGATCGTCGTCAACGCCCCCAAGGCCGACGTGCGCCTGGTCCTTAAGGGCGCGAGCATCACGAGCTCGGACGGGCCGGCCATCGACATCCAGGACGCCGGCAACGCGATCGTGGTCCTGGCCAAGGACTCCAAGAACACGCTGACTGACGGCGCGAGCTACGCCTCGGGGCAAGAGGCCACCGCGGCCCTGTTCTCCTCCGACACCCTCACCGTCACCGGGACCGGCCAGCTGGACGTGACCGGCTCCTACAAGGACGGCATCTCCTCCAAGAACGGCCTCATCATCACCGGGAACACCACCATCACGGTCAAGGCCGCCGACGACGGGCTGCGCGGCAAGGACTACCTGGTGGTGGAGTCCGGGACGCTGACGGTCGAGGCCGGGGGCGACGCCCTGAAGTCCAGTGAGGGCGACGATGAGACGAAGGGCTTCATCTCCCTGGGCAAGGCGAGCATCACACTGACCTCCACCGACGACGCGATCTCGGCGACCACGGACGTCACCGTCAAGGACACGACCCTGACGATCACGGCCGGCGGCGGCCAGGCCAACGCCACCGTTGAGGAGCAGGCCCCGCCCGGGCAGGAGTCGACGGCGGACTCCTCGACGCCCTCACCGAAGGGCATCAACGCCGGGGTGAGCTACACGCAGGACTCCGGGAAAGTCACCGTCAATGCGGCCGATGAGGGTCTGCAGGCGCCGTTCGTCAACGTGTCCGGTGGGGAGCTGTCCATCGCGGCGGGCGACGACGGCATCAACGCCTCCAACGGCGACCATGTCATCGAGGGGCACGAGAATGCCGACTCCGAGTCCGACGACGGCTCGGTGCTGACGATCAGCGGCGGCGAGGTGGAGGTCTCCTACGCCTCCTCCGACGGTATCGACTCCAACGGCTCGGCCTACGTCAAGGGCGGGATCGTGGTGGTCTCGGGGCAGGCCGGCGCGATGGACGGCTCGGTGGACGCCAACGGCGAGAGCCAGCTCGTGGGGGTGACGGGCTCGCCGTCGGTGAGCGCGGGGGACACGCTGACCGTCACGGATGCTTCCGGGTCGCAGGTGGCCTCGCTCAAGGTGGACTTCACGGCTGAGGCGATCACGGTGCTGGGGCTTACTGAGGGCCAGCAGTACACGGTGGCGACGTCGTCGGGCGGCTCGGCCACGGGGACGGCCTCGGCGCTGTCGGCCGGGATGGGCGGTCCCATGGGTGGTGGCGCCGGTGGCCAGGGAGGCCAGGGCGGTCAGCCCGGTGGCGGACAGCAGTCCGGCAACCAGAACAGCCAGTCGAACAGCCAGTCCAGCACCGCCCAGAGCAGCTGACCCGGGCTGGACACCGAGGTGGGGGCCGCAGCGCAACGCTGCGGCCCCCCATCCGGATAACGTGCCGTGTTGGCGGGCCCGGTTCCTCCCAAGATCGAGCCCCCTGTCCATCAGGTCTGCGTCAGCTGCTGACAAGTCCGCTCAAGGTGCTCCTCAATCCATGCGGCCACCGGCGCTGGTAGGCCTTCGGCGGCACCGGCCACCCAGGCCTGACTGAACCGCTCGATCATCTCGTCAACGACGTCAAGAACGTCATCATCGTCGACATTGAGAGCCGCTTGAAGCCGTGCGAAGTGGTCCCGGGAGATCTCCGAGAGTCGCGCTGTACCGAAGAAGGGTAGGCCCAGGTCTGCCTGATGGGGGTAGACGGCCGTACATACGAGGTCATAGGCGGGTGAGAGCCGCGCTATCTTCCGATCCGGGTAGATGAGTGACCAGTTCTTGAGGTGGGCGTCCCCATTTCCGACAAACAGGTTGAAAACCGTCCGACGCGCCATCTCCCGCAGCGAGGCATGATCCCGCCCGCGATAGGCGATGGCGGCGACGGCCTCGACCGTGGAGCGGTACTTCCCCTCACCAAGACCGAAGCGTCCCAGCACCTGGGCGAAGTCCTCAATATGCACACGCCCTTCGGCGGTCCGATCGAAGCGGCGCACCACGTAGGCCTCGTCCTCATCAGATGGCCATGCTCCTTCTCCCAGCTCATCCACCTGATTGCGGTGCCTCACGTGGACCTCGGGGACCTCAATGCCGACCTCGCCGGCTAATCGCATCACGGCGGCCTCGTTCGCCACGAGCCCCGGATAGGTCCCATCGGGTGTTTTCACGATCCATCCGCCGTCCTCTCCGTGGGCGGGGATTACCAGGCGGTCGCCCTCCTGACGCATGGAGAACTTCAGCCCCATCCCCGCCAAGGAGAAACGCAGACGTGCGGAAGGTCCGGGCACGTTCACGAGCCCATCAGCCGCTGCTTCGAAACCCTCATCGATAGGCGCCTCGGGATCGGGGACGACCTGGACGGCTCCAGGCAGATCCGCCCCGATCCGCGTAAGGAGGTCGATCTCACGGTTGGTGTCGACTCTCTGCTCACGAGCAATCAGCTCCCTGAGGCGCCCCTCGGGCAGGAGATTGGAGAACCACGCGGGCACCCAGTTGGTCGCCCGCGGCTGCTTGCGCGGGTGGTCCTCGAACCAGCGTCCCAGCACTGCGCGGTTCGGACGGTCCCAGTAGTCCCGGTCGAAGACGAACTTCGTGAAGGCGTCTCTGCGATGGATCGCTCCAACATGCTCCCCGTGGAGAAGGACCGCGTAGACCGCTTCCATCATGACGCTTCACTTTCCTGCCAGTCCTCGTCGGCGATGTAGTCACCGAGCGGTGGGGTGTCCTCGTGCCCGTATGCGGCCCGCGCCTTGATGAAGTTATCGAGGTAGCTGCGCAGCAGCTCAGTTCTCGCCTCAATAGCGTCGTTGTACCGGTTCTCCTGGAGGTCATGCAGGATCTGCTCGTTCAGAAGCAACGAGGCAAGATCGGACTCACCATCCAGGAGAGAGAAGAGATCTCGACGATCCCTTGTCGAGATCACCTTGTTAGCCGCGACAGAGGCTCCGTCCGGAAGAGCGGAGGCCGGGACCAGGTCGGAGACCACACCTCGCGGCGTCGTCTCCCCCTCGAGTTGTGCAGCCAGCGTTTCCACTGTAATTGAGGCGCCCGAGTCAGGATCCACCGGTTCCAGGTTCCACATCGCAGCAAGGATCACCTTGCTGTCGGAGCGAGTGGCTCGGAACACACGGAGATCAGGGGCCTTCGGAAGGTCCGAGAGTGCCGCTGCATTGAGAAGTCGTTGGACCGACTCCGACTCCTGACCAGGGACGAGACAGGCAGCCATATCGCGAAGGTCCGTCTGAGAGCCATTGATACCAAGGTCATCAGCGCCGACGCTCGTGCGCCAGAACCAGCGTCGAAGCAGTTCAAGATTACGGTCCTGAGCATGCGGGAAGAAGGCGAAGAATCTTGCCAGAACCAGCAGCTGGAATCGAAACGGAAGGAACGTCATATGGGGGATACCGCACTGCTGGAGGAACAGCGCGGCATCCACAAGAGACCGCTCCGTTTCCAGATACGCCTCTTCCTGACTTTCATTGGGAAAATCACTGACAGCTCGACGACTCGGAGAGAATTCCCCATGAACGTCGCGAGTGATGTCCGTGTGACGTCGCACCAGGAGCGCCTGAACCACGACCTTATCCGCCAAGACACCGAAATGGGTTCGTTCGTCAACATGCACGGCGATACCCGCCGTCGTCAACCCATCGCTCGGACCACCGTGAATTGCATCGAAGATCTCCGCGGCGTTGAGCTTCTTACCCCGATTATTGATTCGGTCGAACACCTCCCGAAGAACTGCCTCATCAGCATCCTCCATGATCGTCGCAGGAACCGAGACATCAGCAAGCCTCCCGGTCACATCCTGGATATGCGAGGCATACTCCGTTCCATCAGGATTGTCTCTCAACCACGCCAGTGCACGTCCCAGATCGAACAGGTCTGGTAAAGGCACGATGAGTGATGCCCCTGAATCACGCACAGGGACAACCTTCTGCTCTTCCAAGGAGTACCCCAGGGAGAACCTCGGATCGTGCGCACCTTCTGGGTCCATGACGTTGACGAGGCTGGTGATGCGTTGCTGACCATCCACCACCCACAGAGCATCCGGGAGGCTGCCGGCTTCAATGTCAAGGGCACCGATCCTCAGATGCTCCGCCTCAGCCTCCCGCTTCCAGAGCAGAAGGCTGCCGATCGGATAGCCACGAAGCACGGAGTCAACGAGATTGAGGACATCCTGCTTCTCCCAGCGGAAGGAGCGCTGGAACTGCGGCACGCGCAGACGACCGGATTTCACCAGCGAGCGCAGTTGCGCAATGCTGTAGCTCTGGCTGCTGGAGACTGCCTGCGGTTCGCTCATACATCAATTATGCCGAACTGTGCCGACATCATCGATACGCCCTTAAGACCACCCATCGCCCTGACGGCGATCAGCACTCCACGACGTTGACGGCCAGGCCGCCGCGGGAGGTCTCCTTGTACTTTGCGAGCATGTCCTCGCCGGTCTGGCGCATCGTCTCAATGACGGTGTCGAGGCTGACGGCGTGCCGACCCTCGCCCCACAGGGCCATGCGGGCGGCGTTGATGGCCTTGACGGCGGCCACCGCATTGCGCTCGATGCAGGGGATCTGGACCAGCCCGCCCACCGGGTCGCAGGTGAGCCCCAGGTTGTGCTCCATGGCGATCTCGGCGGCGTTCTCCACCTGGGCGGGTGTCCCACCCAGGGCCTCGGCCAGGCCGGCGGCCGCCATTGAGGAGGCCGATCCGACCTCCCCCTGGCAACCGACCTCGGCCCCGGCGATGGAGGCGTTGGTCTTGATGAGCCCGCCCACGGCGGTGGCTGCCAGCAGGAAGCGGCGGGCGCCGTCGTCGTCGGCCCCGGGAATGAAACGCTCGTAGTAGGCCAGGACCGCAGGGACGATGCCGGCCGCGCCGTTGGTGGGAGCGGTGACCACACGGCGCCCTGCGGCGTTCTCCTCGTTGACCGCGAGCGCGAACAGGTCCACCCAGTCCATGCCGCGCAGGGGGTCGGCCATGGTGAAGGCGGCGGCCGGTCCGGTCGACTGGGCGCGCAGCCGCTCGTGGAGGGCCTTGGCACGTCGGCGCACCCCGAGCCCGCCGGGCAGGATGCCCTCGGCGTTCATGCCGGCCTCGATGCAGGCGCGCATCGTGGCGCACAGCCGGTCCAGGTAGGCCATGACCTCCTCGCGGCTGCGGGCGGAGAGCTCGTTGGCCAGGACGACGTCGGACACGCTCAGGCCCTCGCGCTCACAGATCGCCAGCATCGCGGCCGAGGTGGTGAAGGGGAAAGGCGCCGGGGTGGCGTGGGCCTGGGTCGCGGAGGCGGTCGCCAGGGCCTGGATCGACGGCGACCCGGGGGTACCGACGTCCTCCATGACGAAGCCGCCGCCCACGGAGTAGTAGGTGCGGCGCAGAATCTCGGCGCCGCTGGCGCAGTAGGCGGTCAGGGTCATGCCGTTGACGTGGTAGGGCAGGACCCGCCCGGGCAGGAAGTGGATGTCGGCGCTCGGGCTGAAGGGGATGGGACCGACGCCGTCGACCACCAGCTCGCCGGCCGCCTCGACCTCCTCCATGAGGGACTCGCACACGACGGCGGGGACCGTCTCGGGCTCGTAGCCGGCCAGGCCCATGACGGTGGCGCGGTCGGTGGCGTGCCCGCGGCCGGTGGCACCCAGCGAGCCGTAGAGCTCGACGGTGACGCGGGTGGGCTGCGGCAGGCCGGCGCCCGGGGCCGGTGAGGCGCACTCGCCGTCGGACGCCCCCGCGCCGCCCGGGCGGACCGCCTCGGCCAGGGCCCGGCTGAAGGCGCGGCCGGCCCGCATGGGGCCCACGGTGTGGGAGGAGGAGGGGCCGATACCGATGCGCATGAGGTCGAAGACGCTCAGCGGGCGGGGCGCCTGCTCGACGTCGATGGCCCCGGCCAGAAGCGCCGCGGGTGTGGCCGAGTCCAGTGCCGCGGAGACGAGCGCGGTCTCCCGGGCGACGTCGGATGGCTCAGTGACCGCCGTCGTCGCGGATCGAGCTGCGGAATGGGGGACGTGCGTCGAGATGGGCAGGCTGCGGCGGGTCACGCCCTTAATGATGCATGCCCGCCGTCCGGGGCCCAACTCCGTGCCGGGACCTTGATCCGTCTCAGTCCGTGGGGCGTACCAGCCACCAGGCGGCGTAGGGCGGAACGGGCACACGTCCGTCCCCCGCCCCGTCCAGCGTGGTGGAGCCGAAGGGGACCGTGTCGGTCAGGACGTCGGTGGCCCCCATGACCCCGAGCCGAGCGAGCTGGTCGGCGGCCACCGAGCGCCACTGCGGCGTCACGTTGTACACGCCCACGAAGCTGCCGCGCGGGTGGTCGCGGTAGGTCACCAGCACCCCGGGGTCGTCGACGTCCTGGACCTGGGTGCGCACGACGGCGTCGAGCTGGGGCAGGCCGGCACGCACCTGCGCCATGTGCGCCAGGTCAGTGAAGACGCGCCCCTCGACGGTGGAGCGGTCGCGGCGGTTGACCAGCCGGCCCTCGTCGAGGCGGGGGCGACCGGCCCAGCGCGAGTCGGCCTCGTGGCCCGGCTCGGTGTCCCAGTTGGGGTCGTTGGGCTGGGCGAGCTCGTCCCCGCTCCACAGGACGGGGATGCCGCCCCAGCCATAGACGATGGCGTGGGCCATGCGCAGGGCGTGGATCCGCTCCTCGCGCCAGGTCCACAGCGCCTCGGCCTCGTGCTCGGGGGTCTCATCGGTGACGCCCTCCCAGGCCTGGGCGGCGGCCTCGATCCCGATAAGCGAGGCGGCCGTTCCGGAGATGCGCCGGTCCCCGGTGGCCGGGTTGTGCTGGAAGACCAGGCCCGCGGCGTCGGAGGTGGGGTACTCGCCGCTGTACCAATCGGACAGGAAGGACCGATGGTCGTAGCCGCTCAGGCCCACGGCGGCCGCGTCGTCGTCGTCGATGGCCCAGCCGATGTCGTCGTGGCAACGCAGGTAGGTGATCCAGGTGGCGGTGGAGGGCTCGACCGGCAGGTTCTGGAGGGCCTCGACCGCCAGCGTCGTGTCGCGCGCCGCGAGCATGGACCAGATCTGGACCATGAGGGAGTTGTGATAGGCCAGGTCGGAGACCTTGCCGGTGTACTTGCCCTGGCCCAGGTACTGGAGGAGCTCGGTGGGGGCGACGATCGCCTCGGCCTTGAGGTCGACGGCGGGGCAGACGATGCGGGTCAGGGCGCGCAGGACCTCGGTGATGGCGTGGACCTCGGGCTGGCCCTGGCAGTCGGTGCCCTTGCGCTTGATGGTGAAGGCGATGGCGTCCAGGCGCAGCACCTCGACGCCGCGGTTGGCCAGGTTCAGGACGATGCCGGCGAACTCGGCCATGACGTGGGGGTTGCGCCAGTTGAGGTCCCACTGGAAGGAGTTGAAGGTGGTCCACACCCAGCCTCCCACGCCGTCGTCCCAGGTGAAGTTGCCGGGGGCGAAGTCGGGGAAGACCTCCGGCAGGGTGCGCTCGTAGGCGTCGGGCTCGGTGCGGTCGGGGAAGATGAGGAAGTAGTCGCGGTAGCGCTGCTCGCCGGCGCGGGCCCGCACCGCCCACTCGTGCTCGGCGGCCACGTGGTTGAGGACGAGGTCCACCACCAGGGAGATGCCCTCGGCGCGCAGCTCGCCGGCCAGGTGCTCGAGGTCCTCCATGGTGCCCAGGTCCGGGCGCACGGTGCGGTAGTCGGCGACCGCGTAGCCGCCGTCGGAGTCACCGGGGCGCGGGGTGAGCAGGGGCATGAGGTGGAGATAGGTGACGCCCAGCTCACGCAGGTAGTCGATGCGGTCCTCCACGCCGCGTAGGGTGCCGGCGAAGCGCTCGGTGTAGGCGGCGTATCCAACGCGGCCCGGGTGCTGGACCCAGGCGGGGTCGAGGGTGCGGGCCAGGTCCAGGCGGCGCAGCTCGTAGTCGCGCTCCGCGTAGGCCCGGACGGCCAGGGCCAGTAGGTTAAGTGCCTCCTCCTCGGCGGCGTCGCCGTAGAGGGTGGTGAGCCCGTCGAGGAGGTCGGGGTACCAGGCCTCGGCGCGCGTGAGGAAGATGTCCCGCTCCACGGCCTCAAGCGGGTCCAGGACGTGGAAGACGATGTCGTTGAGGGATGGCGGGAGGGACGTGGCGGCGCTCATAGATCTATGGTCCCCGATTCGGCGGCGGCGCGGTACTCATTTCCTCATCGTCCCGTCGGCCGGGGCGGCCATCGGCGAGGCGACGGCGAGGTCAGTCACGCAGTCGGCCCCGATGGCCACCGACAACCACCAGCAGCCCCCGCCCCACTTCCTGGCCCGCGGTGCCGGGCGCGGTCGGGTGCGGTCCCACCTCCTGAACACACGGCACCGGCCGCCTGAGCCCGCGAGCCCACCACCGACGGGGACATGGCGCGCGGCCGGGGGCGTGTCATTCCGGGCGGGGGCATTCGACGCCGTCGGGGACAGCAATCCTGTCCCCGAACGCGCGGCACGTCCCCTGCCGACCGGGACGGCGCCCGGCCGCGCGCAATGTCCCCGGCCGTGGAAACAAGTGCGCCCTGAGCCCGCGCGTGCCGGGACGTCAGGATTCGACGGCGTCGTAGGACTCGCGGTGGGCCAGGATCTGGGCTGAGTGGGTGTGGATCCAGGTGCGCAGCGCGTCGATGGGGGCCTGGAGGCTGCGACCCAGGTCGGTCAGCTCGTAGTCGACCCGTGGCGGCACGCCCGGCAACTGGGTGCGCGTCACCAGGCCATCGCGCTCCATGGATCGCAGCGTCTGGGTGAGGACTTTGGGCGTCACCCCGCCGACCCGAGCGCGCAGCTCGCCGAAGCGGCTCGGCCCGTCGGCCAGGACCGTGACCACCAGCGGGGTCCAGCGGTCGACGACGTGGCGCAGCACCGTGCGCGACGGGCAGGCGGGCGAGAGGATGTCGAAGTCGAAGACCGGCGCCTGAGTTCCCTCCGCGGCTGGAACCTCGCAGCATGGGGCGCTCTCCCGAGTAGCCGCCTCTCCTGACTCGCCTGACGGCAGTTCCATCGCGCCCTCCACACCCGAGGTGTCGGCGCCGCGAGCGGCGACGGCACTCCTCGCACTGCTGACGCCGCCTCGTGCCGCCTCCCGCCGCTCAGCCATCAGCCCCTCAGCTCGTGACACAACACACTCCCTTAGTTACTTTGAGGTACTTAGTACCTTAACCATACCATCGAGTCATCGCGAGGTCGCCGGCACCCGACGCACTCGCCTCAAACCAGCACACCACCTACCTGGAGGAAGTCATGAAGCTCGCCGTCATCGGAGGAACCGGTATGGTCGGCTCGGCCACTGTCACCGAGGCCGCCGGCCGCGGCCACGAGGTCGTCTCCACCTCGCGCTCGGGCCGTCACGCCGAGGGAGCCGCGCAGAACGTCACCCTCACCCTGGCCGACACGCAGGCCGTCGTCGACCTCATCAACAGCTCCGACGCCACCGTCATCACCGTCTCCGCCGGCCGAGGAGAGTCCGCCCAGCCCGTCATTGACGCCCACCGCGCCCTTATCGCGGTTGCCCCCACCGGCCGGCTCATCGTCGTCGGCGGCGCCGGCTCCCTGCTCACGCCCGACGGCACCCGCCTGGTGGACACCCCCGGGTTCCCCGAGGAGTACAAGCCCGAGGCCCTGGCCTTCACCGAGGTCCTCGACCTCTATCGCGAGGCCGGCAGCGCCCTGAACTGGACCTTCCTCTCCCCCGCCCCGGAGTTCACCGACAAGCCGCGCACCGGCACCTACACCGAGGGCGGCGACCAGCCCGCGGGCAGTGAGATCTCCGTGGCCGATTTCGCCGTCGCCCTGGTGGACGAGGCCGAGAAGGACGCGCACCGCGGCCACCGCTGGACCATCGCCAACGCCTGAGCCCACGGCCGCTGACGGCGCGCCCGCCGAGCCGGGCCGGTTCCATACGACCGGCCCGGCTTGGCTCGTGCGCCCCGGCCGGTGCAGGCTTGACCCATGACTGCCATTGCCCTGACCATCGCCGGCTCCGAGGCCTCGGGCGGCGCCGGCGCCCAGACCGACCTCAAGACCTTCCACACCCTCGGCGTCTACGGTTGCACGGCCCTGACCTGCATCGTGTCCATGGACCCCAAGGACGGGTGGAACCACCGCTTCGTCCCGGTGGACCCCGGCGTCATCGCCGACCAGATCGAGACCTGCGCCGCCGTCCACTCGCGCATCGACGCCGTCAAGATCGGCATGCTGGGGACGGCACCCACCATCGACGTCGTCGAGAAGGCCCTGGAGACCTACGACTTCCCCACCGTGGTGCTCGACCCGGTCCTCATCTGCAAGGGCCAGGAGTTCGGGGGCGCCCTCGAGGTGGATAACGCCCTGCGCACCAAGATCCTGCCGCGGGCCACGATGACCACCCCGAACCTCTTCGAGGCCGCCACGCTGGCGGGCATGGAGGAGATCACCTCCGTCGAGCAGCTCAAGGACGCCGCCAAGCGCATCCACGACCAGGGCGTCCCCAATGTCCTGGCCAAGGCCGGCCCATCGCTGGGCACCGGCACCGCGCTGGACGTCTTCTACGACGGCACCACCCTGGAGGTCCTCGAGGTTGAGGCCGTGGGCACCGAGCGCGTCCACGGCGCCGGCTGCACCCTGGCGGCTGCGGTGACCGCCGAGCTCGCCAAGGGCGCCTCCCCGCTTGAGGCCGCCGTCACCGCCAAGGAGGTCGTCTCCTCCTCCATCCGGCACGGCCTGCGCGGCAACATGCCCTTCCTCTACGTCTACCAGGGCGAGTACCGGCAGGGTTGAGCCGCACCGCTGAGGCGCCCCTCGGTTCCTCACCGATCCTCCCGCTTCACCATCCGCCGCCGACGGTTTTCAGCCTGTCGGCGGCGGATGTGCGTCATCCACGCCCAGATCTGTCACAGATGACGACTTTTCAGGCGGACCGCCGCGGCCACCAACCCATCCGCACCGGCCTGACCTGCGCAGATGCCCCAGACCCACCGACGCGACGCAGCACCGACGCAACTAAAAGTCGCCATCCGTGACACAACGACCCCTGAGAACCGGCACACCAGCACAGTAGACAGACAACCTAGTAACTAGATAGTCTATAAACCATGGACTCTTCAGCGTCGCGCCTCCTGCGCGGATTCCTGGAACCCTGTCTGCTCTCACTGCTGGCCGAGCACGCCGACTACGGGCTGTCCCTGGCGCAGCGGCTCGCCGCCGCCGGATTGGACGAGGTACCCGGCGGCACGCTCTACCCGGCTCTCATGCGCCTGGAGAAGCGCGGCCTCGTCGCGGTCTCCTGGCGCCCCTCCACCTCCGGGCCCGCCCGCAAGTACTACGAGCTGACGGACGCCGGACACACCGAGCTCACCGCACGACGGGCCGAGTGGCGCACCTTCACCACGGCGGTCGGCACTCTCATCGAGGGCCGCAGGGTACGCACGGAGGCCTCCTCATGAGCCAGCCCGCGGAAGCCAGGGACCCAGCACAGAACACAACGGCCGAGTGGTACCGAAACTTCGCGGTAGAGCTCGCCTCCCGCGGTCTGCCGTCCTCCGAGGTCGAGCGCACGGCCGCCTCAACCCGGGCGGAGGTCGAGGCGGCCAGGGTGCCGCCTGGCGACCTGTACGGACCTGCAGTCCTCTACGCCCGCGAGGTCGCCTCTGCACTACGGGACTACCAGGCGACAGCACCCGCCCCGGCCCCACACATCTCGTCACCCCACGCCACTGCTGACCTCGGCACCACCGACCTCACCACCACATCTGCCAAGACTCCGCCCGCAACCCCCGTGGTCCTGCGCCTGACGGACGTCTCCGCGCGCCGCGGCAGGCGCACGGTCCTGTCCGGAATCAACCTCACCATCCACCGAGGCGAGGTCGTCGCCGTCGTCGGGGCCAACGGCGCCGGCAAGTCGACTCTGCTTCAGCTTTGCGCGGGCCTGCTGCGCGCAAGCGGTGGGCGCATCGAGAGGACGCCGAACTTCGGCTATGCGCCTCAGCTCGACTCCTTGGCGCCGCTGCTGACGGTGGACGAGCACCTCCGGCTCTTCGGGGCGGCGCGTGGGATCCGGCAAGGCCGCTCCATCTCGACCGGCCGCCGTCTCCTCACCCGCCTGGGCTGGACCGCCCGCGGAGACCAGACCGCCGGGACGCTCTCGGGTGGGACCCAGCAGAAGCTCAACGTCGCTCTTGCCCAGCTCGACGCGCCCGACCTGCTCCTGCTGGATGAGCCCTACCAGGGCCTGGACGCCCTGGCCTACGAAGACCTGTGGGCCCTCATCTCGGCCTGGCGCGCCTCGGGCGCAGGCGTCCTGCTGGTCACCCACCTGCTGCGCGACGTCGACCTGGTCGACCGGGTCGTCGAGCTGCCGGCCCCGCAGGAGGACGCAAGCCGGACTGTCCTCCGAATGCCCCGACGGACGCTACGAAAGGAGTCGGCATGAGCACCTCGCCTGACCAGTCCAAACCGGAGTCCGAGTGGGGCCGCGCCGAGGGCGTCCGGTTCCGGTCGATGGCGGCGACCACGGGCCTGGTCGCACTCGTCACCCTGCGGGAGCTCGCCCGACGGCGCGGCGCCCTCGCACTGGCGACCCTCCTGCCGCTGACCTTCTACCTGGTGCGCCTGGAGACGCACTGGACCGCCATCCGGCTCCTGTCGATCGGCCTGGGCTGGGCGACGGCGACGCTGGCGCTGTTCACACAGGTCTCGTCCCGCTCAGTGGACCGCCGCCTCGCTGTCAGCGGGGCTCGGCCCGCAAGCCTGCTGCTGGGCCGCTACCTCGCGGTGCTCGGGCTCGGGTGGATTCTCGGCCTGCTCTACAGCGGCCTCGTCCTGGCCACGATCGGCGACGAGCTCACCCACCCGAGTGCGGTGCCGGTCATGCTGCTGCTGACCGCCGCCGTGGCCACTCCCCTGGGCTCCCTGGCCGCCGCCCTGGTTCCACGGGACCTCGAGGGAGCACTTCTGCTGCTGTCAGTGATGGCGGTGCAGGTACTGGTGGATCCTTCCGAGGGCTGGACCCGCGTCCTGCCGCTGTGGTCGACCCGGGAGCTCGCGAGCGTCGTCGTGGAGAACCTGGGGTCCGAGACGGCCGACTACCTACGCCGGGGCCTAGAGCATGGCGTCGCCATGACCGTCCTGCTGACGGCGGCGAGCTGGGCCGTGGGCGTGCTGCGGCTGCGCACGGTCCGCCTCCCGGCCCCGGCCCCTGCCGGGCCGGCTTACTCGTAGGCGGGCTCGGGGGTGACGTCGCGCGCCATGTTGGCGAAGCGCGAGACGTGCCCCTGGAAGGCCACCGGGATGGTGCGGGTCTGGCCGTTGCGGTGCTTGGCCACGATGATGTCGGCCTCGCCGGGGCGCTCCTCGTTGTTGTAGTACTCCGGGCGGTGCAGCAGGACGATGATGTCCGCGTCCTGCTCCAGTGACCCGGACTCGCGCAGGTCGCTCATCTGGGGCTTGTTGCCGGTGCGCTGCTCGGGACCGCGGTTGAGCTGGGCGACGGCGATCACCGGGATCTCCAGCTCCTTGGCCAGCAGCTTGAGGGAGCGGGAGAACTCGGAGACCTCCTGCTGGCGCGACTCGACGCGCTTGCCCGAGCTCATGAGCTGGAGGTAGTCGATGACCATGAGCCCCAGGTTGTGCTGCTGCTTCATGCGCAGCGCCTTGGAGCGGATCTCCGGCATCGTGAGGTTGGGCGAGTCGTCGATGAACAGCGGCGCGTTGGAGACGGGGTTGTAGGCCACGGCGACGTCGGTCCAGTCGCGGTCCTCCATCTGGCGCGAGCCGCGCAGTTTGTTCATGTCCACGCTGGACTCGGCGGCCAGGATGCGCATCATGAGCTCCATGCGCCCCATCTCCAGGGAGAAGTAGCAGCTGGTGATGCCGTGGTGGATCGAGGCCGATCGGCAGAAGTCGACGGCGAGCGTGGACTTCCCCATGGCGGGGCGCGCCGCCACGATGATCATCTGGCCGGGGTGGAGCCCGCCGGTGAGCTCGTCGAGCTCGATGAAGCCGGTCGGCACCCCGGTCAGCGCCCCGTTGTCGCGGTTCTGGGCGGCCTCGATCTCCAGGTTGGCCTCGCCCAGGAGCTCGGAGACGGCGACGTAGTCCTCCTTCTCCCCCTCGTGGTGGGCCACCGAGTAGACCTCGGCCTCGGCCAGCGTGACGAGCTCGGCGATGTCGCCGGCGTCGGTGGAGTACCCCAGCTGGGTGATGCGGGTGCCGGCCTGGACCAGGCCGCGCATGAGCGCCTTGTCCTTGACGATGCGGGCGTAGTAGCCGGCGTTGGCTGCGGTGGGAACGGTGGCCATGAGGGTGGCCAGGTAGGGGGCGCCACCGATGCGTTCGAGCTCGCCGCGCTTGGAGAGCTCATCGGCGACGATGAGAGGGTCGGCGGGCTCGGAGCGGTTGTAGACCTCGACAATCGCGTCGAAGATCGACTCGTGGGCCGAGCGGTAGAACTCCGGGCCGCGCAGGACGTCGATGACGTCGGTGATGGCCTCCTTGCTCAGGAGCATGCCACCGAGCGTGGCCATCTCGGCCTCGAGGTCC
This sequence comes from Actinomyces sp. HMSC08A09, assembly GCF_001807465.1. Taxonomy (NCBI): domain Bacteria; kingdom Bacillati; phylum Actinomycetota; class Actinomycetes; order Actinomycetales; family Actinomycetaceae; genus Actinomyces; species Actinomyces sp. HMSC08A09. The sequence goes on from NZ_KV789132.1 coordinate 27,911, forward strand.
TGGGGCGGAAGGCGGTCGAAGGCGGAGCTGTCGGTACGGACGCTTCCGCCGTCGGCGCCGCCCGAGCCGGCCTGAGCGCCCATGCCGTTGTCCATCGGCCACCTCCCGCACTGTCACGCCGGTTGGTCCCGGCTCGTCCTACTGCTCCCGACGGCGGCCCGCCGCGTCAGGAAGACGCTCGCCCGCGTGGAGCGCGCGCGTGACCATAACGCCATCGGGCAGGCCCCGCAAACTCTCAAGTTCACCGGCCTTGGGGATATCGGCACCGCCGCTGTGGGAAGACCCCCAGAGCCTGGGGACAGAGGTGGGCAGGCTGTGGACACAGATGTGCGCACTGGTGGCGACTCTCCCACAGGAAGGTGACTTTGCCTTGTTATACCAGGAATCTGAGAGTTCAGGGTTCCTATAGGTTCTTCCCACGACATCACAATGTGATCTGTGGACAAGTGGGTAAACCTGTGGACAAACATCATCTTCGACTTGAGGTCCGCACCGTTTGTGACTCCCCTACAGGGTGGTCCGTTCCAGTTATCCCCAACCCCCGCCATCTCGGCCGAACATCGGCTTTATCAGGCATATCCTCAGCAAATATTCAGCCTTCTAGTACTTTCCTGGAGCTCGAATAGTTGTGTGATCCCCCAGGACAATCCCGGCGATCCGTAGCCTCGGTCACGCCCAGGCTCCACCGCCGCGACCTCACCTCAACCTCATCCTCAACCTGGCCGTGAGGACCTCCCCGGACAGTCTCCCTCCGTGCTCGGAGCCGGCACCCGGCCCCCACCCTCGAGCGCTCCGCGGTGGCGGCCACGCGCTCCTCACTGCGCGGTACCGCCCGGGGACCACCGAGGCGCTGATCCTCCGGCGCGGACCCCTGGTCCACAATGGGGCCGTGCCCAACACCAGTCACCCCGACTCCTCCGGCCTCAACCGTCAGGTCCTGTCCCTGGCCGTCCCCGCTCTGGGAGCTCTCATCGCTGAGCCGCTCTTCGTCCTGGCGGACTCGGCCATGGTCGGCCACCTCGGCGCGGTGAGCCTGGCGGGCCTATCCCTGGCCTCGACGATCCTGACGACGACGGTGGGCCTGTTCGTCTTCCTGGCCTACGCCACCACGGCGACGACGGCGCGGCTGTTCGGGGCCGGCCGGCGCACCGAGGGCCTGCGGGCCGGCGTCGACGGCATGTGGCTAGCGCTCCTGCTGGGGCTGGTGGCGGGCGCCTTCCTGGGGCTGACCGCCCCCTGGCTGACCGCAGCGATGGGCGCCGACGGCGCGGTGGCTCAGGCGGCCGTGGCCTACCTGCGCGCCTCATGCCCGGGACTGCCCGGGATGTTCGTTGTCCTGGCCGCCACCGGCGTGCTGCGCGGCCTGCTGGACACTCGCACGCCCTTCGTCGTGGCCACGGCCGGGGCGGTCTTCAACATCGTCGTCAACGCGATCCTGCTCTACGGCGTCGGAATGGGGATCGCGGGCTCGGGCGCCGGCACCGCGATCGCGCAGACGGCCATGGCGCTGGCGCTGGCCGGTCCGATCGCCCGGGCGGCCCGGGCGGCCGGCGTGGGTCTGCTCCCCCACCGCCAGGGCCTGCGGGCCTCCCTGGGCAGTGGGACGCCCCTGCTCATCCGTTCACTGAGCCTGCGGGCGGCGATCCTGGTGACCGTGTGGGCGGCAACCGCGCTCGGGGAGGTGTCGCTGGCCGCCCACCAGGTCGTCAACGCCCTGTGGACCTTTGCGGCCTTCGCGCTGGATGCGCTGGCCGTGGCGGCGCAGGCCCTCATCGGCACCGCCCTGGGACAGGCCCAGAGGGCGGACGCGGACTCGGCCGCACCGGAGGCTGAGGCCCTCACCGAGGAGGAGGCCGGGGCTGCTGCGGCGACCGCCGGCTGGTCCATTGACGAGCTCCTGAAGCGGATGCTGGCCTGGGGCGCCGGGACGGGGGTCCTTATCGGCGTACTCATGGCGGCGGGCGCCGCCTGGCTACCCCGCGCCTTCACCTCCGACCCGGGCGTCATCGCGGCCGCCACCCCGACGCTCCTGGTCGCGGCGAGCGCGCAGCCACTCGCCGGGGTCGTCTTCCTGCTCGACGGCGTGCTCATGGGCGCCGGCGACGGCCGCTACCTGGCCCGGGCGGGCCTGGTGACGCTGGTGCCCTATGTGCCGCTCGCGCTGCTCATCGGAGGCGGCGTGCTGCCAGGGGCTGGCGGGGCGACGTCGGGCCTGGTGCTGCTGTGGATCGCCTTCACCTGGGTCTTCATGGCCGCCCGCGGCACCACTACCTACCTGCGCTCGCGCGGCACCGCCTGGCGCCACTGACCTCCCCCTCGCCGCCCGGCCCCTCGCCCCGCGCGGTCGTGCCCTATGCCTCGAGGTCGAGGGTTAAGGGTACTGTGCTGTCTCCTCACTT
>NZ_KV789133.1:0-110421 GCF_001807465.1 Actinomyces sp. HMSC08A09
GCGCCCGCTCCACCGCACGGTGGAGCGGGCGCCTCGTGTAGTCGCCCATCTGCTCGCCCCATGCCGCCGCGGTGAACCGCGCTCATGCGGGTGAGGGTTCTTCAGTGGTCCATCAGACGGAGGCCAGCAGGTCGCTGCCCGTCGTGACGGTGAGCCCTCGCTCCAGCAGTGAGCGCAGACCTCCTTCCAGGGCGGAGAACAGGCCCTCGGAGGGTTGCGTGCGCCCGTCGTGGCACAGCACCACCGATCCGGCGCCGGCAACGTCCTTGACAGCGTCGGCGGCGGCCGCCGTTGGCGTGTGAACGCTCCACAGCAGCAGGTCCATCTTCTTGAGCGAGGCAACCATCATGGCCGGCGCGTCAACCCGGCCGTAGGGAGGCCGCCACAGGCGCGGAGATGGGGCGCCTGCCGCCTCGATCGCCTCACACGTGCGGTCCACCGAGTCGCTCAGCTCGGAGAAGCTCACACCGTAGACGTCTGTGTGCACCCAGTTATGGACCCCGACCTCGTGTCCTTCGGCGACCTGTCGCGCGATCAGCTCGGGGTGGGCCTGCACCGCGGAGCCCAGAACGAAGAAGGTGGCCCGCACGTGCAGCCTCGCCAGCATGTCGAGCACCCGTGGAGTCCAACGGGGGTCCGGCCCGTCGTCGAAGGTCAGCGCCAGCTTTCCGGACTTCCCGTCGGTCTGGAAGACCACTCGCGTGCCGAGCGCGCTGCCGGGGCCCGCCGGGCGAGGGGCGGTTCTGGCGGTGGGGGAGAGGTGGGTGTCCCGCCAGTGAGTGGCTCCTGCGCCGGCGCCCGCGCCGAGCACGCCCGCCGTTGTTGCGAGGGCGGCTCTTCCCAGGAGGCCTCGCCGGCTCTCACGAGGAGCGGGACTCGGCTGTGACTCGGTTGACGAAGAGGGAGCGGTGTCCCTGGCTCCGTCATCCGGCAGGCTCGTGGTCGTCACCGGCATATCGTAGAGCGAACCCGGCAAGTCCCTGAACTCGCCGTCGGAACGTTGCAGAACCACGACGGCGTCGAACTGCCCCGCGCCGTATCAATCGATATCCGAGACATCCTCGGTAGGATGCCCGCGTGACGAACTTTCCCGCGCTGAAGACCCCCGGCCCCCTCGCTGATGGCGCCATGCGCGTCACTCCCCTGGGGGGCCTGGGCGAGGTCGGCCGCAACATGACCGTCTTCGAGCTGGGCGGCAAGCTGCTCATCGTTGACTGCGGTGTGCTCTTCCCCGAGGAGGACCAGCCGGGCGTCGACCTCATCCTTCCCGACTTCTCCTCCATCGAGCACCGCATCGACGACGTCGTCGCCCTGGTCCTGACTCACGGGCACGAGGACCACATCGGGGGTGTGCCCTACCTGCTGCGCCTGCGTGACGACATCCCCCTGGTGGGAAGCGAGCTCACGCTGGCCTTCGTGGAGGCCAAGCTCAAGGAGCACCGTATCCGCCCGGTGCTGCGCCAGGTCATCGAGCACGAGGAGGTCTCCTACGGCCCCTTCGACCTGGAGTTCGTGGCCGTCAACCACTCCATCCCCGACGCCATGGCCGTCATGATCCGCACCGATGCCGGCAACGTGCTGGCCACCGGTGACTTCAAGATGGACTCCCTGCCCATCGACGGGCGCATCACGGACCTGCGCTCCTTCGCCCGTTTCGGTGAGGAGGGCGTGGACCTGTTCTGCGTGGACTCCACCAACGCCGAGGTCCCGGGCATGGTGGGCCACGAGGGCGAGATCGGCCAGGTCCTGGACAACGTCTTCGCCGACTCCGACGGGCAGATCGTCGTGGCCTCCTTCGCCAGCCACGTCCACCGCGTCCAGCAGGTCCTCGACGCCGCCGCCCTGCACGACAGGCGGGTCGCCCTCGTGGGGCGCTCCATGGTGCGCAACATGGGGATCGCCGCCGAGCGCGGCTACCTCAAGGTCCCCGCCGGCGTCCTCATCGATGCCCGGGACATCATCTCGCTGCCCCCGCACGAGAGAGTCCTCATGGTCACCGGCTCTCAGGGAGAGCCCATGGCGGCCCTGTCCCGGATGGCCCACTCCGAGCACCGCAGCGTCACCATCGAGCCCGGGGACACCGTCATCTTCGCCTCCTCCCTCATCCCCGGCAACGAGAACTCCGTCTTCCGGGTCATCAACCAGCTCATGAGGCTGGGGGCACGCGTGGTCCACCAGGGCAACGCCAAGGTCCACGTCTCCGGGCACGCCTCCTCTGAGGAGCTGCTCCACGTCTACAACATCGTCCAGCCCCGCAACGTCATGCCCATTCACGGTGAGATTCGTCATCTGGTGGCTAATGGTGGGCTCGCCGTCAAGACGGGAATCGCCCCGGAACGGGTCATGCTGTGTGAGGACGGCGTGGCCGTCGACCTGGAGGGTGGAGTGGCCCGTATCGCCGGCCAGGTGCCCTGCGGCTACATCTACGTCGACGGCTCCTCGGTGGGGGAGATCGACGAGGCCGAGCTCAAGGACCGCCGCATCCTTGCGGAGGAGGGCTTCGTCTCGGTCTACGCCGTGGTGGAGACCACGACCGGCACGATCCTGGCCGGCCCCCACATCCAGGCGCGGGGCGTGGCGGAGGACGACTCGGTCTTCGAGGAGATCCTTCCCGATGTGACCGAGGCCCTGTCGGCTGCGCTGGAGACCGGGAAGGCGGACGCCTACTCCCTCCAGCAGGTCATGCGCCGCACCCTGGGGCGCTGGATCGGGCGCCGCCTCAGGCGCCGTCCCATGATCGTCCCGGTCGTCATCGAGGCATAGCGGGAGGGCGCTTACTGCATGACTCTCTTCCGGCCCGCGTGCTTCATATCCACCGGATCCATCCTCATTGACATCCCCCTCCACGTCAGCAGCGTGCCGACGCCGGGAGGGGCGATCACCGGGGCGTCGTCGGGTCCGGTCGTCGGTGGCGGGTACACCGTGGTCTCGGCCGCAGCCCGGCAGGGCGTTCCCACGGCCCTGGCCGCCACCCTGGGAACCGGGCCCAACTCCGCGCGGGTGCGTGAGTCGATGCGGCTGGACCGGGTCGAGCTGCTCGTCGAGGAGCTCGTCGGGGACATCGGCACCTGCACCACGCTCATCGAGCCCTCCGGCCGACGCACCTTCATCACCACCGCGGGTGTTGAGGGCGAGCCTCAGCGTGAGGATCTCGAGAGCATCGACCTCAGGGCCGGGGACTGGGTCTACGCCACGGGCTACGACCTGGCCCACTACACGAGCCGCGGCATCCTGGCCGACTGGCTCCTGTCGATCCCCGACGGCGTCGGGCTGGTGATCGACCTCGGCCCGGTCCAGCCCGACATCCCCGACCAGGTGCTCCTTCCGCTGCTGAGGAGGGCGACGATACTGACCGGGAACGACCTGGAGATGGGGCGCCTCGAGAAGCGACTGGGCGGCACCGGTGCCATCCGGCAGGCCTGCCCTGAAGCACTGATCGTCCACCGAACCGGCATGAACGGCTGTGTTCTCCACCCGGTAGGCGGTGAGCCGATCGAGGTACCCGGTTTCGTGCGTGAGGTCGTGGACACGACGGGAGCGGGAGACACGCACACCGGTGTCCTGGTCGCCGGCCTCCTGGGCGGGCTCGACGTCGTCGAGGCGGCCAGGCGAGCCAACGCGGCCGCCGCCCACGCCGTGGCCCGCAGCGGCCCTGCCCAGGCCCCGCTGTGCGAGGAGATCGATGAGTTCCTCCGCGCCGACGATGAGAGGTCCTGACGGGGGCCCGGGGCGCGCCTGCCTCTGCCCTCAGGGGATGAGTCCCCGTACCGGACCGCGACACCGAGAAGGTGACGTGTCTCCGGCCGGGGCGGGCGGCGTGGCAAGGTCAATGACACCGAGAATCCGATAGTTTCTAGGGCATCATGGCCAATCGTCGCACCACGAGAACAGCTGCGCCTTCACCGGGAACCGGCAGAGGACGTAATCGAGGCGGTTCCGCTCCAGGAACCGCACCCTTCTCCGCGCCTGGAACCGGGCCCTCGGGCGGACGCTACCGCCGTACCGGCTGGGCCTTCCTCATCCTGGCCCTCGCAGCGGTGCAGGCACTGCGCGAGTGGTTCGGGATCTCCGGTGCCGCAGGCGATCTCCTGCACCACATCGCCGCGGGTCCCGTTGGCGTCCTGGGTGTCTTTGTGCCCCCGCTCCTGGCTGCGCTGGGCGTCGCCATGCTGCGGGTCCACAGCCTGGGGGCGGTGCACGCACGGGTCTCCGTGGGCTGCCTGGGGCTGCTGACCGCTCTGACCGGAATGATCCAGGTCGGCAGCGGCAACCCGGTCCTCAAGGGCAACATCGACGGCCTGGAGAGGGCCGGAGGGCTGCTGGGGTGGCTGGTGGGCTACCCGCTGGCGGCACTGTTCTCCTCCGTGGGGGCCTTCATCCTGTTCCTCCTCCTGACCGCGTTCTCCGCCCTGGTCCTGTCCGGCAAGACCGTTGCCGAGATCCGTGACCTACTGGATCAGTACCGGGCCGCGGACGGTGACGGAGCCTCCCACGGCGCCGATGGATCGGGTGACTCCCTGGCCCGGCGCCTGCTGGGGCGGGTCCGCGGAGGTTCTGAGCGGGCCGGCGCCTCGGGCGCGGACTCGGATCAGACGGCGCTCCTGGACTCCTATGACGGCGACGAGCCCTTCCGCTCCGCCCTGGAGGTGGAGGAGTCGGCCTCACGTAAACGGGGCAGTGGCCGCCGTAAGCGCTCGGCCGACCGGCAGGCCCAGCAGACGACGATCACCGAGCTCTTCGAGCCGGGCGCCGATCACGGGGCTCACTCCGAGGGCGAGGACTTCGTCATCCCGGACGTGGGCGAGGAGACTGATGTCATCGCCTCCCCGGCATCCTCGGCCGCCTCCGCCACCCGGAGCAGGCCCGCCGGCCCGGCGGGTGGATCCGTGGCCTCCGGCCCGGCCGCAGGAGGGCAGCGCAAACCCTCATCCGCCAAGCGCAGCGCACCGCAGCCGACCCCGCAGTCGCCCTCCGGTTTCGACGCCGTCACTGAGGAGACCCCCGAGGTCGCGCTGGAGGAGCCCGACCTCGCCGACCAGATCGCCATGAGCGACATGGCTCTGCCTGACGGATCGACCTACACCCTGCCCGATGACGCGCTGCTCGGTCCCGGCCCGGGCCACTCCACCCGCACCCCCGCCAACGACGCCATTGTGGAGTCCCTGCAGAACGTCTTCGCCGAGTTCAACGTGGACGCCACGGTCACCGGCTACACGCGCGGCCCCCAGGTCACCCGCTACGAGGTTCACCGGGGCCGGGGGGTCAACGTCTCCCGGATCACGGGGCTGGAGAAGAACATCGCCTACGCAGTGGCCTCCGACGAGATCCGTCTGCTCACCCCCATTCCGGGTAAGAGCGCCATCGGCATCGAGATCCCCAACAGCGACCGGGAGATGGTCAAGCTCGGCGACGTCCTGCGCTCCCAGGCCGCGCGCAAGCAGGCGCACCCGCTGGTGGTCGGGCTGGGCAAGAACGTCGAGGGCGACTACGTCGTCACCAACCTGGCCAAGACCCCGCACCTGCTGGTGGCCGGGCAGACCGGTTCGGGTAAGTCCTCCTTCGTCAACTCGATGATTACCTCGATCATGATGCGCGCCACGCCTGAGGAGGTGCGCATGGTGCTGGTGGACCCCAAGCGGGTGGAGCTGACCATCTACGAGGGCATCCCCCACCTCATCACCCCGATCATCACCTCCCCGAAGAAGGCGGCCGAGGCCCTGGAGTGGGTGGTGCGCGAGATGGACGCCCGCTACGACGACCTGGCCTCCTTCGGCTTCAAGCACATTGACGACTTCAACAAGGCGGTGCGCGCAGGCGAGGTCCAGCCCCTGCCGGGATCCCAGCGAGAGCTGAGCCCCTACCCCTACCTCCTGGTCGTCGTCGACGAGCTCGCCGACCTCATGATGACCGCCCCCAAGGACGTGGAGGCCTCCATCCAGCGCATCACCCAGCTGGCCCGCGCTGCCGGGATCCACCTGGTGCTGGCCACCCAGCGTCCCGTCGCCCAGGTGGTCACCGGCCTCATCAAGTCCAACGTCCCCTCGCGCCTGGCCTTCGCCACGGCCTCCCAGCTGGACTCCCGGGTCATCCTCGACCAGAACGGGGCCGAGACGCTCACCGGCCAGGGTGACGCCCTCTACCTGGGCCCGGGCGCCTCCACGCCAGTGCGCATCCAGGGCTCGTGGGTCACCGAGTCCGAGATCCGCTCCGTCGTCGAGCACGTCAAGTCCCAGCTGACGCCCGAGTACCGCGAGGACGTCGTCGTCCCGGAGGTCAAGAAGCAGATCGACGAGGAGATCGGTGATGACATGGACCTGCTACTGCAGGCCGCCGAGCTCATCATCTCCAGTCAGTTCGGCTCCACCTCCATGCTCCAGCGCAAGCTGCGCGTCGGCTTCGCCAAGGCCGGACGCCTCATGGACCTGCTCGAGTCCCGTGAGGTCGTCGGCCCCTCGGAGGGATCCAAGGCCCGCGACGTCCTCGTCCAGCCCGAGCAGCTCGAGGAGACCCTGGCCTGGATCAAGGGCGAGGGCGGTGCGCCGGGAAGCGCGGAGAGTCCCGAGGCCCCTGACGCGTCTCAAGGCGAGCCCGATTCCGAGGCCCCGTCGGCTCCGGCCGCGAATGAGCCCCGTACTGCGGTCATGCCGTCGAACCGCTACAGCACGGACCCCTTGGAGGTCGCCTCCAGCCTGCCGGAGTCGGAGTCCTGGGACGACACCTCCGCCGATGAGGACTCCGAGGACGCCTGGTCGCTCACAGGCCGCGGCTCATCGTGGTGAGGCGGAGGCCGACGCCGCGCCCTGCGGGGCCGGGTGTGCCCCTGCCCGTGTGATGACCTCTTCCCGACTGGGAATCGTCGGAGCCGGTCCGGTGGGCTTGGGCGGTGTGGTGGCCATGGTCGAGGCGTCCTTGACCTGAGAGGTGAGCAGGCTCCAGCGCCGGTCGATCTGCTCTTTGCTCAGCCCCAGGCCGGCAGGCTGCTCGCCGTTGTGAAGCGCCGCCAGGTCCCTGATCTTGTGGCCGCCGGCGAGATCCATGGTGAACGGGTGCCAGTTCAGCTTGTCCACGCTCACCGAGCCGTCGGCGTGGGAGGTGACGTCGGCCCAGACCAGCTGACCGACGTCGGACAGCGGGGCGCAGCACTCCTCATCCTGGTTCGAGATGTAGTTGCCTGCCGAGTACGACACCCACATCCCCTTGCCCCCGACTCCTCCGGAGAGCTTCTCGGCGGGCTGAGGCACATGGGGATGAGCGCCGAAGAAGATGTCGACCTGCCCGGTGTCGGCCAGGGACTGGGCGTAGGAGACCTGCTTGTCGTTGGGCGTGGTCTCGTACTCCTCACCGAGCTGGGAATGGACGACGACGAGATCGGCACCCGCCGCACGGGCCGACTTCGCCGCCTTCGTGATGGCGCCGATGTCGTTGAGCGACACGGAGTATCCGGTGGGATCCTCCAGGCCGTTGAGGTCCATGGTCGTGGAGATCTGGGCGACGGTCACGGTGCGCCCGCCCCGCTCCAGCTCGTAGAGCGCGAAGGGCACCGAGGCGTCCTGCTGGCTCCGGTAGGTGCCCGCGTGGCCCAACCCGTGAGCGTCCAGGGCGTCCAAGGTGGCCACGACGCCGGACTCCCCCCGGTCCGCAGCGTGGTTGGAGGCGGTCGCGCAGCCGTCCCATCCGGATCTCGCCAAGGCGGCCACGACCTCGGTAGAGGTGCCGAAGGCGGGGTAGCCCGAGTAGACCCCGTCCGGAGCGACAGGTACCTCCATCCCGCACAGGGCCAGATCCAGGCCCTCGACCCAGGGGGTCTCAGCGGCGATGTTGGCGGTGATATCCCCTGAGCCTGCCGGAGTGGACTCCATCACCGGCATATGCATGAGGACGTCGCCGGCGTAACCCACGGTGAAGTGCACGTCCTGCGAGCCGCCGACGCTGGCGGAGGCGGACGGAGTCGGCGATTGAGCCGGCACAGCCTGATCGGAACTCGTCGAGCAACCGTTCATGGCGACGGATGCGGTGAGAACGACGGCGGTCAGCAGGCCAGGACCCCGTGACCTGCGGGTGAGACATGCGGAGCCTGGTGAAGGTGATGGTAGAGAGGTGGATGAGTGCATGGTGATGAATGTAAGAAGCGAACCTTCAAGGTGTGTGCACAGTTCGTGCTGGCTTCACCAGTGCCAGGCGGATGTATGTGGATGGCAGCGTGAACCGTGGGTGAAAACAGATCCTATGTCGCGTGTCGTCTGCGATGGAGCATGACGCGTACGGTGCAGCCGCTCGGATGCGAGGCCGTTGAGAAGATGGATCGAGGTTTCTGCGTCGGTGGGAGCTCGTCCGCGACTAGGCTGGTCTTGATGAACGCCCCGACCGCCCCGGATGGCGCCGCGCCGTCAGAGCAGGCGCCGCTGCTCAACATCGCCAACGTCCTGACGGTGCTGCGCCTGCTGCTCGTGCCCGTCTTCATCTGGCTCTCTCTGCTGCCCGGGGACCGGGCCAGGCTCGCCGCAGTCGTGGTCTTTGTCGTGGCGGCCTTCACGGACCGCCTTGACGGCCAGCTGGCGCGCTCGTGGGGGCTGGTGACCTCCTTCGGCAAGATCGCCGACCCGATCGCGGACAAGGCGCTGACCCTGTCCGCCTTCGTTCTGCTGAGTATCAACCAACGACTGTGGTGGTGGGTCACCATCCTCATCGTCGTGCGCGAGCTCGGCATCACGGTTCTGCGCTTCTTCATGCTGCGCCGTGCCGTCATGGCGGCCTCGCGCGGCGGCAAGATCAAGACGACGCTGCAGATGGTGGGGCTGGTCGGGCTGCTCACGCCGTGGTCCATGCTCCTGCTTCCCGCGGGCCCGGCCGCGTTCCTGACTAAGACGGCCTACGTCATTGTGGCTGCGGCACTCATCGTCACGGTGGTGACTGGCCTGGACTATGTTCGCGAGGCGATGCGGCTGAGCCGTCAGAGCGGACGGAGCGGCCAGTGACCTTCCCGAGGCGGATGCCGCTGTGATCGTGGATGCGCAGGGCGCCCAGGACCGTGTCCGCGTGGCGACGGCTCTGCTGCAGGCCGCTGCCGACCACGGAGTGACTCTGGCGATCGCCGAGTCGCTGACGGGCGGGCAGGTCTCCTCCAGTCTGGTGGAGGTCCCCGGTGCCTCCCGTGTGCTCGTGGGAACGGTCGTGGCCTATGCCACCCGGATCAAGGCGCAGCTCCTCGGGGTCGATGCTGCGCACCTGGAGCGGACCGGGCCGGTGGACCGTGATGTCGCCCTGCAGATGGCGGATGGAGTACGCCGGCTCCTCGGGGCCGATGTGGGGCTGGCCACCACCGGGGTGGCCGGGCCGGGGCCGGCAGACGGTCATCCGGCGGGAACGGTCCATGTCGCCGTCGTCGCTCCTTGGGGACAGAGGCACCGCGAGCTGCACCTGGGCGGTGATCGCTCGCAGATCCGGTGCGCCACCGTGATGGACGTGTGTGAGCTGGCCATCGGCTTCCTACAGAAGGACGAGTGTGGGCCGCAGCCCTGATTGCTTCTCAATGACGACTGACCAACTACAGACCGCAGACTAAGACGTATTTCAGATTTCTCTCAGGAATTCCGGTAGAGTGGTTCTCAACGTCACCGGAGCCGGAGAGCTGGCCCCACGTGGCGGGAATGAATCCACGACGTGAATGGTTGTGCTAGACGATGAACAACACGACTCACCCCCGCACCACTCGCCCGATCAACAACCGGATGCCGATGCGCCAGGGACCCGGGGCAGGGTACGGTGTGTCCGTGGACACCCCGAAGCACGAGAATGTCGTCCTGCGCCGCGAGATCGGAGAAGTCCTGCGCGGCGTCCGACAGCACCAGGGACGCACGCTGCGCGAGGTCTCCTCGCAGGCCCGTGTCTCCCTGGGATACCTCTCCGAGGTCGAGCGCGGTCAGAAGGAGGCCTCCTCCGAGCTGCTCGCCTCCATCTGCCAGGCGCTTGACGCCCCCCTGTCCATGGTGCTGCGTGAGGTCTCCGACCGCATCGCCCTGACCGAGGGCGTCATGATTCCGGACACGGTTCCCGATGAGCTCGTGCGTCAGCAGGGGGTCGCCCTGCGGTGACCATCCGCTGACGCTCTGCGTGCGCTGCTCTTGTGGCGCGCAGATCGTTACCAGTGAGCCGACCTTCCCGGCGGTGGGGCCACGACGAGTGGACTCGCCGCCGGGTTGCCTGTTGACAAAGGGGGAGTGGTGAAGCACTCGGAGTTCTGGAACGCCGTCGAGGCGGTCTTCGGTCCGGCCTACGGCCGGTCCCTGGCTCAGGATCTGGTTCTTCCGGGGCTGGGGGTGACCTGCGTGCAGGCGCTCGACGACGGAGTGGCCCCGGAGCGGGTCTGGGGTCTTCTGTGCGAGGAGACCGAGCGCTCGGATGCCGAGCGGTGGATCTTCCGCTCGGATCCGCGTCGCTGAGCCCAGGTGACGAGGGCGGATGCGGGGGACATGTTTGGAGCCGCCGACACGCGCGTGACGATGATGTCACGATCGAACAGGTGTTCGGGTACTGTTCTCCACGAACGACGACGACGCCACGTGAGTCCACAGGGCTGATGTGGGGCCGAGATAGATGTCAGTGGTCAGGCATACCGTCGTTGGTGAGCCCCGGAGAGGGGACCTCGCCGAAGTTGACCAGCCATGTCCGCCGCGGCTGCGCGCCGCCCTGAGAACCGAGGTAGAACAATGCCTGCTGCCAGCCAGACCCAGGACCGTTCCAAGGCCCTGGCCACAGCCCTCGCCCAGATCGACAAGAGCTTCGGTAAGGGATCCGTCATGCGCCTGGGGGACGAGTCCCGTCCTCCGGTCTCCGTCATCCCGACGGGGTCGGTCGCCCTCGACGTGGCTCTGGGGGTCGGAGGGCTCCCGAGGGGGCGCATCGTTGAGGTCTACGGGCCCGAGTCCTCCGGAAAGACCACCGTCGCCCTGCACGCCGTGGCCAGCGCGCAGAGGGCCGGCGGGAACGCGGCCTTCATCGACGCCGAGCACGCCCTCGACCCGGTCTACGCCAAGGCCCTGGGCGTCGACATCGACAACCTCCTGGTCTCACAGCCGGACACCGGGGAGCAGGCCCTGGAGATCACCGACATGCTGGTGCGCTCAGGCGGCCTGGACATCATCGTCATCGACTCCGTGGCGGCCCTGGTCCCCAAGGCTGAGATCGAGGGAGAGATGGGGGACTCCCACGTCGGTCTCCAGGCCCGCCTCATGAGCCAGGCGCTGCGCAAGATCACCGGTGCGCTGTCCTCCACCGGCACCACCGCCATCTTCATCAACCAGCTGCGCGAGAAGATCGGTGTGTTCTTCGGCAACCCGGAGACCACCACCGGAGGGAAGGCCCTGAAGTTCTACGCCTCCGTGCGCCTGGACGTGCGCCGCATCGGCGGCCTCAAGGACGGGGACCAGCCCGTGGGCAACCGCACCCGGGTCAAGGTCGTCAAGAACAAGATGGCGCCGCCCTTCAAGCAGGCCGAGTTCGACATCCTCTACGGCCAGGGCATCTCCCGCGAGGGCAGCCTGCTGGACCTGGGAGTGGACAACGGCGTGGTGCGCAAGTCGGGGGCCTGGTTCACCTATGGGGAGGACCAGCTCGGTCAGGGCAAGGAGAATGCCCGCAACTTCCTCAAGGACAACCCGCAGCTGGCTGCCGAGATCGAGGAGAAGATCCTCGCCGCCCTGGGCATCGGTGAGCCCGGCCGCAAGGCCCGGGAGGCTGAGGAGCTCGCTGCTGCCGAGGCCGCCGTGGCCGCGGCAGCCGTCCCGGTGGAGAGCGCTGACACCGCCGCCACGAGCGCGGTCAAGAGCGCCCGAGGGCGCGGGAAGAAGACCACCTCCACTGCTAAGACCTCCAAGAGCGTGAAGACTCCCAAGGAGGCGTCGGCGGATGAATCGGACACCATCTTCGGTGAGGAGGCCGGCGGGTTCTGATGCCCTGGCTCATCCCTGACGCCCATGCGCAGGCGGTCGAGGCGGCGCGGGAGATCGTCCTGCGCCGCCTCGACCGCAGCGCGGCTCCTCGCGCCGCCCTGGCCGAGCTCCTCGAGCGCAAGGAGGTGGACCCCCGTGTAGCCTCCGAGGTCCTCGACCGTCTGGAGGCCGCCGGAGTCATTGACGACACCGCCTACGCGGCCCGCCTCGCGCGCACCCGCTTCGCGGAGAAGGGGGCGGCCAGGCGAGCCATCGCCGAGGAACTCCGGCGCAAGGGGCTGGGTGAGTCGGACGTCGCCGAGGCCCTCGAGCAGATCAGCTCCGAGGACGAGGACTCAGCGGCGCTGGCGCTGGCTCGCAAGAAGCTCTCCGCCACCGGCCACCTGCCCTGGGAGGTGCGCCGGCGTCGCACCGCGGCCGTGCTGGGGCGCAAGGGCTACAGCCGGGACGTGACCATGCGGGCCATCGCCAAGGCCCTCGCCGAGGAGTAGCCCCGAGGGGAGCCCATGGCTCAGGAGCCCGAGGGCTTGAGGTCCTTCTCGCTGAAGGCGGTCACTGTTGAGATGCCGTCGGCGGAGGTGGAGTACACGAGGTGCTTGTCGTGGGCGCTGGGGACCGGTTTCTTCGGCAGATCGACTTTCGTGGAGCCGTCGGCGCTGATATAGCGGAAGGAGAAGGTCTTTCCCTCATCGGCGGTGGAACGAACGATGATGCTGCCATCGCTCAGGGTGGTGCTGATGGTGTCGGCGGGGTTTCCGATGGTCTTGGAGAGGCACTCCGTGGTCCCGTCCTGGGCGATGCGCAGTTGCCCGAGGTGGTCATAGGTGTCGCCGCTGCCGACCGTGAGGTTGCTCTTGGGTGGAATGGTGCATCCCTTGAGATCCAGGACCTGCGCCCCACTGTCGGTCACAGACTGCAAGCGGCTGTCCGACTGGTCCAGAACCAGGATTCTGGTGGGCGTGGTCCAGATTCGGGCGTCGGCGCTGAGGTCGGGGATGGGTTTGGAGGTGTTGAGCTTGAGGAGATCTGCGGGGTCGGCGGGCTCAGTGCCTCTGAAACGCACCTGCCCCTTCCATGAGTAGAACTCGCCCCGACTGCCGCCGCTCAGTCCCAGCTCCTGCGCGGAGTGACTCACAAGGGCCTGCGAGGAGTCCACGACCTTCACCGCGCTCATTCCTCCGTCGTTGCCCAGCTGAAGCCCTCCGACCAGCTGGCTGTGCGACGAGTAGGTGTTGCCGTCCTCGGCGAAGGGGTCAGAGCCCTGTTGTCCCGTGCTGGTGTTGAACCAGTGAAGCTTGCCGACGACCGGGTGGAGGCGGAGGGTGGAGTCCTTCGGATCGACCTGGTCGGTGGTGAACCAGTAAGAGACGACGCCGAGCGCATCATCGAAGCTCATCACAGGACTCAGCGAGGCGGGATCGGCGCCGCTGGGGACCGGTACGCTCGCCTTCCAGGTCTCCTTACCGTCCCAGGTCACATGATGGACCGAGAGGTCGGCGGCCGGATCCGTAATCGGGTCGACGTAGGTGAGGCCCTTCTCGTCATAGTTGCTCAGTCCGGGAGCGGTTTTGATACTCATCGTGGCCTTCGACAGGCCGAGCTTGTTGAGGCCCTCGATATCCGACGGCGGATCGACGGTGCCGACAGGGCCCGCGGGCGACGCAGTCGCAGAACTGCTGGCGGCGGTCTGCGATGTTCCCGATGTGCCGGAGCACCCCGTCACAGCAAGGCACAGTGACGCCGATGCGGCGAGGGCGGAGAGGACGATCCGACGGTTCACAACAACCTCCATGGTTGACCGATGGGTAACCGACAGACTAGTCGAATGAGGTTCGGTGTGCTGAAGGTATGACTCTTTGTTGGGAGCAACCAATGTTCCACTGATTGGCGGCTCCATGGCGAAAGACAGAAGCCGGGAGCAGGTTCAGACTAGGCTTCATCCATGACCCAGGTGATTGCGGCCACTGACGGCTCCGACGCTCCGATCGATCTCCACGCGCTGGCGGCATCAGCGGGAATAGCTGCCGAATACGTCATTCCCTATGGCCGCGACGTCGCCAAGATCGACCTGCGGGCGCTGGAATCCAGCCAGCACGTGAGCGGCGGTGGGGCGAGTAGCCCTCACTACGTCGTCGTCACTGCGATCACGCCGACGCCTTTCGGGGAGGGCAAGACCACCACGGCCATCGGACTGGCGCAGGGGCTCAGCCGCTTGGGCCAGCAGGCAGTCCTGACTCTGCGCCAGTCGGCCATGGGCCCCACCTTCGGCATCAAGGGCGGAGCCGGAGGATCCGGTGGCGCCCACATCCTGCAGGCCGAGCGGATGAACCTGCACCTGACCGGCGACTTCCACGCCATCACCGCCGCCCACAACCTCCTGTCGGCGATGATCGACAACCACCTGCACCACGGCAATGAGCTCGACATTGACGAGCGCACCATCACCTGGCCCCGGGTCCTGGATGTCAACGACCGCGCCCTGCGCCATATCGTCTCCGGCCTGGGGG
Source organism: Actinomyces sp. HMSC08A09 (assembly GCF_001807465.1). Lineage (NCBI taxonomy): Bacteria > Bacillati > Actinomycetota > Actinomycetes > Actinomycetales > Actinomycetaceae > Actinomyces > Actinomyces sp. HMSC08A09. The sequence continues at coordinate 14,456 of NZ_KV789133.1, forward strand.
CCAAGATCGATGGAGTCACCCGGCAGGCCTCCTTCGACATCACCCCGGCCAGCGAGCTCATGGTCATCATGTCGCTGGCCACGGACCTGTCCGACCTGCGCAGGCGCCTGGGGCGCATCGTCATCGGCCGAAGCCGCGGCGGCGAGTGGATCAGCGCGGAGGACCTCAAGGCGGCCGGGGCCATGTGCGCCGTCCTGCGCGACGCGCTCGAGCCCAACCTCCTGCGCACCGGCGAGGGCACCCCCGTCCTGGTCCACACCGGCCCCTTCGGCAACATCGCCACCGGATGCTCCTCGGTCATCGCCGACCGCGTCGCCGCGGCAGGAGCCCGCGACGGCGGCTACATCCTCACCGAGGCCGGCTTCGGATCCGACATGGGCCTGGAGCGCTTCATCGACCTCAAGTGCGCCGTCTCCGGGATGCACCCGAGCGTCGCCGTCGTCGTGGTCACCATCAGGGCGCTCAAGGCCCACAGCGGACGCCACCGCCTCGTCAGCGGCAAGGACCTGCCCGAGGAGATGCTCCAGGAGAACGTCGATGACGTGCGCGACGGCGCCGCCAACCTGCTCAAGCACCTGCAGATCGTGCGGGGCTTCGGCATCACCCCGGTCGTGGCCGTCAACGTCTTCCCCACCGACCACGATGCCGAGATCGAGGAGGTGACGCGTATCGCCGGCGACGCCGGAGCCCGGGTCGTGGTCTGCCACCCCGTCACCATGGGAGGCGAGGGCTGCCTCGACCTGGCCGGAGCCGTCGTCGAGGCCTGCCAGGAGGCAGGAGAGCCGGCCAGCAGCCGACCCGCCTATGAGCCGCAGGACGACCTGCGCACCAAGATCTCCAAGCTCGCCGACCTCTACGGTGCCGACGGCGTGGACTACACCCCTGCCGCCAGCAGGTTGCTGGAGGCCTACGAGCAGGCAGGCTTCGGCCACCTGCCCGTCATCGTCGCCAAGACCCCGCTGTCCCTATCGGCCGAGCCCGGCCTCAAGGGCGTGCCCACCGGGTGGCGCCTGCCGGTGCGCGAGGTGCGCCTGGCCGCGGGGGCCGGCTACGTCTACGCGATCTGCGGCAGCCTGTCGACCATGCCGGGGCTGCCGAGCCGGCCCGCCGCCGAGCGCATCGACGTCGACCTCGACACCGGGCAGATCGTGGGGCTGCGCTGACGACCACGGGCCGGGTCCGGCGATGTACCGGGTCCGGCCCGTGGTGGTCACGAGCAACCGAGCTGTCAGCTCTTCTTGTGCTTGGACGTCTTGAACAGGAGGTTGACCTGCTCGTTGTACTTCGTCAGCGTTGAGGCCGGCACCCGGTTGGCCCACAGGTCGTCCGTCGCCGGCTTCATGATGGCGCCCACATCCGCTCCGAAGTAGGTCAGTGGGAAGAAGAACGTGGACCTGTCCTCCAGGTGCTGGGTGAAGGGCTTGGTGGGAAGCCCCGTCTCCTCGAAGACCTTGACGGCCTTCTTCGTGGAGGAGGCGATCGCCGGGAAGACGATTCCGTGAGAGGCCACGATGTCCTGTGCCTCAGCGGTTCCCAGGAAGGCCACCCACTTGGAGGCGTTGTCGATATTGGCCGACTGCTTGGAGATCGAGTCGCCCAGCCCGTTGAACAGGGAGACCGACTTTCCGTTGGGGCCCACGGGGTTCGCCGCGATCCCGACCTTGACGTCGAGCTTGGCGTAGGTGCCGAACATCCACGACCCGTTGAAGCACATGGCGATCTTGCCGCTGCCGAGCTGGACATCGGTGCTGGTCGTGGAGGAGAAGGCGCCGCGCGGAGGCATGTATCCCTTGTCCACCAGGCCGAAGTACCAGTCCATCGTGTCCTGGAAGACCTTCTCGTCGTAGCGGTAGTGGTCACCCCAGGTTTCCTTGTTCGTGTAGAACCAGTCGCCGGCTGAGCCGGTGAAGGGGCTCCACTGGGTCTGGCCGTCCCCGGTACCGGCGTCCTGGATACCCAGGCCGTAGACGGCCACGCGGTTCTTATCGAAACCGGGCTCATCTCCGCGCACGCCGTTCTTGTCCACGGTCAGGCGGGCCAGGACCTTCTCGAAGGTTCCGCCGTCAGCGGGGTTCCAGGACCAGTCGGCCAGGTCCGCCTCGGACAGGCCCGCCTGGGCGAGCATGTCCCGGTTGTAGAAGACCGCCACGGTGTCCCAGTCCTTGGGGCAGCCGTACTGGTGGCCGTCCTCCCCCTTCCACAGGTCGATGAGGCCCTCCTGGAAGGCGGACTCATCGACGCCCGCCCAGGCGGCCTGCTTCTCCAGTGGAACCAGGACCTCCAGGTCCACGAACTGGGCGAACTTGGAGATGTGGTCGGTGAAGGCGTCCGGACCCGTCCCGGCGATGAAGCCGGCCGTCAGCTTGGTCCAGTAGTCACCCCAGGCGATCTGGGTGATGTTGACCTTGATGCCGGTCTTGGCCTCGAAGGCCTTGGCGCAGGCCTCATAGGCGGGCAGCTGGCTGGCGTCCCACATCCAGTACTCGACGGCGCCGGCTCCCGACTTCCTGGAGCCGCCGGAGCAGGCGGCCAGGGTCAGGGCGGCCGCGCCCGAGGCCAAGCCGCACAGGAGGCCTCGGCGCGACAGTGAGGAGCGAAGAGGGCTGATCGGTTGAGTCGTCATCTGGTGCCTCACTTGATTCCGGTAAAGCCGATGGAGTTGACGATGCGCCGGGCGAAGGCCATGAACAGCAGGAGCATCGGGAGGGCGGCCACGAGCGTGGCGGCCATGAGCCCGGCCCAGTCGGGACCGGTCTGAGGGGCCTGGGAGCGGAAGACGGCCAGAGCCACCGTGAGTACCCGCGAGGAGTCCGTGTAGGAGACCAGCAGGGGCCAGAAGTAGTCATTCCAGGCCGTGATGTAGGTCAGGATCGCCAGCGTCGAGATCGGGGCCTTGGCCATGGGCAGGATGAGGGTGAAGAACACCCGGACCTTGGAGGCTCCGTCGAGCAGGGCGGCCTCCTCCAGCTCGCGCGGGACGTTCATGAAGAACTGTTTGAGGAAGAACACCGCGAAGGGCGTCATGAACATGGTCGGCAGCGCCACTCCGAGGAAGGTGTCGATGAGGTGGAGCTGCTTGACCAGCACGAAGTTGGGCAGGAGCGTGAAGATCGAGGGGACCATGAGGGCGCCCAGGAACACGGCGAAGACCGTGTCACGTCCCCTCCAGCGCAGGCGGGAGAAGGAGTAGGCGGCCATCGCTGAGAAGAACACCTGCCCCACGGTGACCAGTGTGGAGATGATGACTGAGTTGCGCAGGTAGAGCCAGAAGTTGATGGCTGCGCCGCTGCCGCCGTCGGCCAGTGCCTCCTCAGTGGACTGCATGCCGAAGACACGGGCGAAGCCGCGCAGGTTGATGTCCACCGGCAGCAGGCTGGTGGGGTGGGCGGTGATGCCCGCGTTGGAGGACAGTGCCGTACGCAGGACCCAGTAGAAGGGCAGGAGCGTGAACAGCATGATGAGGATCATCGCCGCCCAGGCCAGGGCCTTGCCGACGGTGAACCGGCGGCCCGAGGCCTCGGAGGACGCCGCAGCGGATGCCTTGGGGGACTTTGCGGAGGACACGGGTGCGGTTGTCGTGGTCATGGGTGGTCCTCCTTCAGTCCAGGTCCGTCTCGCCCGCACGGGTCATGCGGTACTGCAGGATCGTGATCGCCGCCAGGACGAGGAGCAGCCCCACCGCCATGGCGGAGGCGTATCCGAACTGGAAGCGCCCGAAGGCCATGTCGTAGATGTAGTACTGCAGCACGCGGGTGGCGTTGACGGGGCCGCCCTGGGTGGCCACAGAGACGGTGTCGAAGACCTGGAAGGAACCGATCATCGTCATGATGAGCACCAGCGCCAGGATGGGACGCAACAGCGGGACGGTGATCCGCCAGAACATCCGCCACTCGCTGGCGCCGTCCATCTTGCCCGCCTCATAGACCGTGTTCGGGATCGACTGCAGACCCGCGAAGATGAGCAGGGCCGTGTAGCCCACGTGCCGCCACACGTTGATGATGGCGATGGTGGGGATGGCCATCGACGAGGAGAAGAAGTCGACGGCTGAGCCCGTCAGGGACTCCAGGAGCTGGTTGGTGATGCCCAGCGTGTTGTCCAGGATCCACAGCCACAGCATGGCGGCGACCACGTTGGAGACCAGGTAGGGCGTCAGCACGATGGAGCGCACGAAGGTGGACTGGGTCAGGCGCTGCATGAGGACGGCGATGAGGAGCGCCAGGATCGTCTGCAGACCGATGTTGATGACCACGTACTCCACGGTGACGACGACGGCGTTCCAGAAGGTGTCGTCCTGGGCCATGCGCTTGTAGTTGTCCAGGCCGGTGAACTCCTCGGGAGTCAGGAGGTTGTACTCGGTGAAGGACAGCCAGATGCCTCGGACGAGGGGCCAGATGTAGAAGGCGACGAGGCCGATCGTCGCCGGGAGGATGAAGGCGAGGCCGAGCTTGAGGTCGGAGCGTGGCTTGCGTTGCCGACGCGATGGTCGTGCGACCGGGGTCGAGGTTGACATCGGGTCTCCAAATCGACGGTGATGAGAGAAAACGGGTCGAAGACGGACGGGCGGGGTAGGGACGGGTAGAAGAAGAGAGAACGGATCAGCGACTCGGAGGGTCGCCGATCCCTCAGTCGACGGCGCTCACGCGCAGCAGGACGAGGTGGTCGGGGTGCAGCACCGGCAGCGCCAGCCCCGTGGTGGTCAGGTAGGAGCCCGGCAGGGTGACGCCCTGGGCCATCCAGCCCGCCGCTAGGCGCAGCTCGGGGTAGGCCGGCGCCGCCAGGCGCACGTGGTAGCGACGCGAGGGGTCCAGGCCGGGGAGCGGACGCGGCGCCGTGGGCCAGGCCAGGAGCTGGCCCAGCGAGGCGATCTCGAACAGGGCGTCGGAGCCATCGGGGGCGACGACCCCCTCAATGCGCAGCACGTCGTCGTCGGGCAGATCCGCATGGACCGTCACCCCCGAGTGCAGCAGACCGCGCAGCTCCTTGTGCAGCGCGATGATGGAGGCCAGGCGCTCGCGGGTGGCGTCGTCGGCCTCGGTGAGGTCCCACTCCACACCCATATGGCCCCACAGGGCGGTACCGGCCCGGAAGTCGAGATCGAGGTCGCGCAAGGTGGTGTGGGCCCGCCCCGAGCCGACGTGGGTGCCCACCATCTCGGGAGGAAGCAGCAGCGTGGTACCGCGCTGGATGTTCTGGCGGTCGTGAGCGTCGATGCAGTCCGAGGCCCACACCCGCTGAGTGCGCTCCATGATCCCCAGGTCGATGCGGCCGCCACCACCGGCGCAGGACTCGATCTCCAGGGAGGGGAAGCGCTCATGGAGCGCATCCAGGAGACGGTAGACGGCCAGGGTCTGGTCGTGGACGGCGGCCGCCCCCAGGCGCCCCGCGGTGGGGTCGGAGACCTCATGCCCCGTGGCCAGCAGAGGGGAGTTGTGGTCCCACTTGAGATAGGCGATGTCCAGGCGCTCCACGAGGGTGGAGATGGCATCGAACAAGTAGTCCCAGGCTCCGGGAGCGGACAGGTCCAGGACCCGCTGGTGGCGGTGCTCGGGCGCTCCGCCGGCGCCGTCGGACAGGATCCACTCCGGGTGGGCGCGAGCCACGTCGGAGTCGACGTTGACCATCTCCGGCTCGAACCACAGGCCGAACTCCATGCCCAGGGCGTGGACGTGCTCCACGAGCGGCTCCAGACCGTTCGGCCAGGCCTCCGGGGAGACCTGCCAGTCACCCAGTCCCGAGGTGTCGTCGCGGCGGGAGCCGAACCAGCCGTCGTCCAGGACGTAGCGCTCGATACCGACCTGGGCGGCGGCGTCGGCCAGGGCCTTGAGCTTGTCCAGGTCATGGTCGAAGTAGACGGCCTCCCAGGTGTTGAGCAGCACCGGGCGGGGACGGGTGGGATGGGACGGGCGCGAGCGCAGCCAGGCATGGCTGCGCTGGGCCAGGGCGTCCAGGCCCTCGCCCCAGGAGAAGACCGTCCACGGAGAGGTGTAGGTCTGCCCCGGGGCCAGCGAGACCTCGCCCGGCAGGAGCAGCTCTCCGGCTCCCAGGAGCTTGCGGCCCGAGGCCGGGTTCATCGCCAGGTGACGGACGTTGCCGGACCAGGCCGCGTGAACGCCATGGACGCGCCCGCTGCGCCATCCGAAGCCGGTGGAGCCGGCTGCCAGCCAGGTGACGGCGTCGTGCCCCGGGCGTCCCTCCCAGGACTCGCGCAGGCGGGTACCCGGGGTGAAGGGGGTGCGCACGAGCCGGCGCTCCTGGACGTGGTGGCCGGTGGTGTCCAGCAGCTCGTCGGCGCTGTCTGGCAGCGGCAGTACCGGCGTGAGCTCGCCGACGACGAGGTCGGCCCCATGCTCGCCGTCGGACTCGGGGCGGTCATTGCGGACCCAGGCGCGCAGACGTACCAGGCCGCAGGCCTCCAGGCGCAGCTCAGTGCCCAGGGTCAGCTCGTGGGCGGTGTCGGTTCCGCTGGAGCGCACAACGAGGGCGGTCCCGGCCGGGGTGTCCTCGGAGTCCTCCTCGTGGGTGAAGGCGGTGGGGTGGGGCGAGAAGGCCGAGCCGTCGGTGCGTGAGAGCGCCACGGCGGGACGTGAGTTCCAGCCCAGGTGAGCCAGGGGCAGGATCGGCAGGTCGTTGGTGATCCAGGCGGTGTTGGTACCCAAGGACGTCTCGGCGGCCAGGGCCGCGTCGGACAGGTCGTCACCGCTGACGTCACCCAGGTCAGGGCCCCAGTGGCGCACCACCGGGAAACGGTCGTCGGGCAGGTCGAGGACCACGGAGGTGTCGGCGCATCGCAGATGGAGGGTCATCATCGTCCTTCCAGGGGAGGGGGAGGAACCGGAAGCGATTCCTTGTAAGATGAAAATAATTGACAATGCTAGATTTTGCAAGGGTTTGCTCTACAGTGTCGGTACGACGTGGACGGCGGTGAACGTCGTTCCAGGTCACAGGCCGTGCGGCCCCAGTGGCAGCTGACGACGATGGGAGTGGGAGTCGACGATGGGCGGTGGACGCAGCCTCGGCGCCAGGGCGCTGCTCGCCCTGATCTCCGCCGGCCCCATGAGTCGCGGCGACCTCGCCGAGCGCCTGGGGCTGTCCGCGGCGACGACGACACGCACGGTGCGCCCCCTCATCGAGGCGGGACTCATCGAGGAGCAGCCGCCGGTGGAGGTGGCCGGGCCGGGACGACCCACCCGCCTGCTGGCCGTCGTCCCGAGCAGTGCCACCGTTGCAGGTATCAAGCTCACAGATGACCGCCTCTACGCCGTCCTGACCGATCCGCTGGGCGAGGTCCTCCTCAGTGACTCTCGGCCGTTGACCGACACCGATGCCGGCTCCGTGACGGCCCTCATCGCCTCGGTGGTGGCGCAGCTGGCCGAGCGCAGCGGGCGACGGCCCGACGCCATCGGAATCTCCCTGGGGGCGGCCGTCGTCGGGAGACGGACTGTGGTGGTGGCCAGCTTCCTGGGATGGCGCGATGTGCCTCTGGCCGCCATGGTCGCCGAGGCCACCGGGCTGCCCTGCGTCGCGGCCAACGACGTGCGCGCCTTCGCCTACGCCGAGGCGTGGTTCGGGGCCGGCCACGGGAAGGACCCCTTCGCCATGGTCACCCTCGGCGCCGGGATCGGCTGCGGGGTCGTGGTGGCCGGTGAGGTCGTCTCCGGTGCGCAGGGGGCGGCCGGCAGCGTCGGGCACCTGCCGGTGGATCCCTCGGGGCCCAGCTGCGAGATCGGGCACCCCGGGTGCGCTCGGGCCCTCGCCTCGACCCCCGGGATCCTGCGGGCGGCCGCCGAGCACCTGGAGTGTGAGGCCGGCGAGCTGAGTCTCGATCTGCTCCTGAGTCCCGACATGCGTCGCCACAACGGCGTCGACGACGTCCTACGGCGTGCGGTGCTGGCGATCGGAAGGGTCGTGGGGACTCTCATCGCCTACGTCGATCCCGAGCTCGTCGTCGTCTCCGGGGAGGGGGTCGCCGTGGTGGAGACCTACCGCGAGGTCTTTGATGAGGAAGTGGGCGGTCTGCGGCACTGGGCTGCGGCGCCCGTGCCCGTCCTGCTGCGTCCCTTCGAGTTCGACGAGTGGGCGCGAGGGGCGGCCGCTCTGGCCCTGGATCAGTGGACGGTGGTCGCAGGCGGCCGGTGAAGGCGGCTCTTGGTCGGGCACGGCACTGTGACAGGAACCATGTCTAGGAAATAGGTCCTAGCGAGATCCTGGAATAAGGGTGCCCTTAGATTGTGCCCATGAGTCGTCGCACCACCATTGCCCTGTCGACCGCCGGCCTCCTGGCCGCCGGAGCCGCCCTCGCACTGGCCGTACGTCCGGCCCGCCACGACGTCCCCGACGTCGCCGCCGGCACGGGCAGCCGCCGTCCGCCCCGCGTCGTCATCGCCGGTGGCGGCTACGTCGGCTTCTGCGTCGCCCGGGCCCTGCGCGCCCAGCTCAACCTCGACCAGGTCGAGATCGCCATCATCGACTCGCGCGCCTACATGACCTACCAGCCCTTCCTGCCGGAGGTCGCGGCCGGCTCCATCCAGCCGCGCCACGTCGTCGCCCCCCACCGCCGTAACCTCGACGGCGTCACCATCATCACCGGCGCCGTCACCGCCATCGACCACGCGGGCCGCACCGTCACCGTGCGTCCCCCGACCCCCCAGTCCACGCACGAGCGGGTCGAGCCCTACACCCTGACCTACGACCACCTCGTCATCGCCCTGGGCGCCGAGGCCCGCACCCTGCCGATCCCCGGCTTGGCGGAGCAGGCCATGGGCTTCAAGCAGGTCGAGGAGGCCACCGCCCTGCGCAACCGGGTCCTCACCCGCATCGAGGACGCCGCCTCCACGTGGGACACCGAGCGCCGCAGGCGCCTGCTCACCTTCGTCTTCGTCGGAGGAGGCTTCGCGGGCGTCGAGGCCATCGCCGAGCTGGAGGACATGGCACGCGCGACCGTGCGCACCATCCCTTCCATCGAGCAGCGCGACGTCCGCTTCGTCCTCGTCGAGGGCTCGCGCCGCATCCTGCCCGAGCTCACCGAGGAGCTCTCCGGCTACGGGCTGCAGCAGCTGCGCGAGCGCGGCATCGACGTGCGGCTCAACACCTTCCTCAACTCCTGCGTCGACGGCCACGTCGTCCTGTCCGACGGCACCGAGTTCGACGCCGACACCATCGTGTGGACCGCCGGCGTCAAGGCCGCCCCGGTGCTACAGACCGCCTCCGACCTGCCCATCGACGCCCGCGGCCGTGTCACCGCGCTGCCCACCCTCCAGGTGGCGCGCGACGGTGCGCCGGTCGAGGGAGCCTGGGCCGCCGGCGACTGCGCCGCCGTCCCGGACCTGACCTCCGAGGACCCCGAGGCCACCTGCGCCCCCACCGCCCAGCACGCGGTGCGTCAGGCCAAGCTGCTGGCCGACAACCTCGTGGCCGTCCTCGCCGCCGGGGACGAGAACGGTGTGCCTCTGAAGTCCTACGCGCACGCGAACCTGGGCACCGTGGCCTCCCTGGGCATCGGCAAGGGCGTCGCCCGCATCATGGGCCGGGACCTGCGCGGCTTCACCGCCTGGACCGCTCACCGCGGCTACCACGTCTACGCGATGCCGACCCTCAACCGGAAGGTGCGCATCATGATGGACTGGCTGGCCGCCGTCGTCTTCCGTCGCGACCTGGCCTCCTTCGGCTCCATCGCCGAGCCCGGCGCGGCCTTCGCCACGGCGGCCCGTCACGACGCCGACCTCGCCGCCCGCCGCAAGGCCGCCGACAGCGGGTCCTGAGTGCTCAGCCGTCGACGACGGCGTCGAACTTGTCTGCGTAGTCCTGGGCGCTGAGCAGATCTCCCTCAGTGCTGACCGTCACCGTGAACAGCCAGCCGGCTCCGTAGGGGTCCTCGTTGATGGTGCCCGGCTCGTCGACGACCGCCTCGTTGACGGCGACGACGGTGCCACTCACGGGCGAGACGAGGTCCGAGACGGACTTGGTCGACTCGAGCTCGCCGCAGGGCTCGCCCGCCTCGACCTGGGCGCCGACCTCGGGCAGGTCGACGAAGACGACCTCACCGAGGGCGTCGGCGGCGACGGTGGTGATGCCCACGCGTGCGGGCTCACCGTCCTCCAGCCACTCGTGGTCGATGCTGTAGCGCAGGTGGGCGCGCACGCTCTGAGCCATGATGGGGTCCTTCCTGTCAGGAGGTGGTGGGTGGTGCGGGACGCCTTATCGGGTCCGCTTGTAGAAGGGGGAGTCGACGACCGTGACCTCCAGCGGCCTGCCGCGCACGTCGGCGACGAGCGCCGTGCCCACGGGCCAGGCGGGGGCGTCCTCATTCCAGGGACGCAGGAGCGCCAGGGCCACGGGGTGACCCAGAGTGGGTGACAGCAGGCCGGAGGTCACCGTACCGAGCACCTCGCCGTCGTCGCCCAGCACCGGCGCACCGGCCCGGGCCGCACGCCGCCCCTCAGCGATCAGAGGAACCAGCACCGAGGTTCCCTCGGCGCCCTCCTGCTCGGCCCGGGCGGCCAGGGCGTCACGTCCGACGAAAGCGCCCTTGTCGAGCCGCACCACCGCGCCCAGGCCGGCGTCGTAGGGCGTCATCCCCTCGTGGAGCTCGTGCCCGTACAAGGGCATCCCGGCCTCCAGTCGCAGGGAGTCGCGCGCCGCCAGCCCGCAGGGGGTCAGCGCCGGCACCGGCTCGCTGTCGATGACGGTGGGCTCCAGGGCCGCCGCGGCACTGGTGATGACCGTCCACAGGTCCACGGCGTCCTCCGCGCCGCAGAACAGCTCGAAGCCGTCCTCACCCGTGTAGCCGGTACGGGCCAGCAGCACCGAGTGCCCCGCCGCCGTCGCCCTGACGGCAGCGTAGAAGCGCAGGCGCTCCAAGAGCGTGGGACCGCACAGCACGTCCGGTCCGCAGTCTTTCTCCTCCGAGCCCTCAAGGGGCCTGAGGGCGCCGGGCATGGCGGCACCGGACTCGACGACGCCGACGAGCACCTCCTGCGCCCGCGGCCCCTGGACGGCGATGAGGCAGGTGCGCAGAGAGATGTCCTCGACCGTGCAGTCGAAGCCCGCGCAACGGGCGACCAGCTCGGCGGCGACGCGCTCGCGGTTGCCGGCGTTGGGCACCACGAGGTACTCCTCGTCGCCCACGTGGTAGACGATGAGGTCGTCGATGACCCCGCCGGAGGGCGAGACGATCATCGTGTAGCGGGCGCGCCCCACCGCCACGGCCGACAGGGCACCCACGAGCGCGTGGTCCAGGGCGGCCCCCGCCTCGGGGCCGGCGACCTTGACTTCACCCATGTGGGACAGGTCGAAGATCCCCGCGCTGCGGCGCACCGCGTGGTGCTCGGCCAGGTCAGAGGTGTAGCGCAACGGCATCTGCCAGCCGCCGAAGTCGGTGAAGGACGCGCCCAGGGCCGTGTGCACGCGGTGCAGGGGCGTGGTGCGCAGGACGGCTGCGCCGGTCTCGGTGTGCTTGCTCATCGCTGTCTCCTCGTCAGACGTGGTCTCGGCTCAGGCCTCGTGCGCCTCGAAGGCATCGGGTGGCGGGCAGGTGCACATCAGGTGGCGGTCGCCCCACGCGTTGTCCACCCGCGAGACCGGGGGGAAGTACTTGTCCGTCTCCATGCCCGCCAGTGGGAAGGCCGCGGTGGCGCGCGAGTAGGGCCGCTGCCAGGGCTCGGCCGTGACGGCCGCCAGCGTGTGCGGCGAGCGGCGCAGCACCGAGTCCTCCAGCGCCACGGCCCCCGAGGCGACCTCGTCGATCTCGGCACGGATCGAGCGCATGGCCGCGATGAAGCGGTCCAGCTCGGCCAGGGGCTCGGACTCGGTGGGCTCGACCATGAGCGTGCCGGCCACGGGGAAGGAGAGGGTCGGCGCGTGGAACCCGTAGTCGATGAGCCTCTTGGCTACGTCCTCGGCGGTCACGCCGGTGGCGGCGGTGAGCGCACGCAGGTCGAGGACGCACTCGTGTGCCACGTGCCCGCGGTGGGTGTACAGGGTGGGGAAGACGTCGGCGAGCGCCTGCGAGAGGTAGCTCGCGTGGGCCAGCGCCGTGAGGGTGGCCCGGCGCAGATCGGCGTCGGTGAGCGTGGCCAGGTACGTCCAGGCCAGCGGCATGACCCCCGCCGAGCCGAAGCGGGCCCCCATGGCCGCTGCTCCGCCGAAGCCCCGGTCATGGTCCTCGTCCGTCGGGAGGGCCGATCCGGCGGGGCCGGCCGGAAGGTAGGGGGCCAGGTGCTCCTTGACGACGACGGGGCCCACGCCCGGACCGCCGCCGCCGTGAGGGATGGCGAAGGTCTTGTGCAGGTTGAGGTGGGACACATCGCCACCGAGGTCGCCCGGGCGCAGCAGCCCCGTGAGGGCGTTGAGGTTGGCGCCGTCGATGTAGACCTGGCCGCCGGCGTCGTGGACGAGGGCGGTCACCTCAGTGACCTGCGGCTCGAAGACGCCGTGGGTGGACGGGTACGTGAGCATGATGGCCGCGACGCGCTGACCGTACTCGGCCAGGAGCTCGCGCAGATGGTCGACGTCGATGGAGCCGTCCTCGGCGGTGGCGACCACCGTGACGCTGAAGCCGGCGCCGGCGGCCGAGGCGGCGTTCGTGCCGTGGGCGCTGGCGGGTACCAGGACGAGGTCGCGTTGCTGCTGCCCGGTGGCCCGGAGGTAGCCGCGCACCGCCAGCAGGCCGGCGAGCTCGCCCTGGGCGCCGGAGGCCGGCTGCAGGCTGCACCGGTCGTAGCCGGTCAGCCGCGCCAGCCGGTCGGCGAGACCGTCCAGCAGCAGGCGCCAGCCGCGCGTCTGGGACGTGGGGGCGTAGGGGTGGATGCCGGCGAGCCCTGGGCTGAGCCACACGGCCGACTGCACGGCCGCGTTGAGCTTGAGGGTGCACGAGCCCAGCGGAATCATCGTCCGGTCGAGGGCGAGGTCACGGTCCGCCAGCCGCCGGATGTAGCGCACGAGGGCGGTCTCGCTGCGGTGGCGGTGGAAGCTCGGGTGGGTCAGGAAGGTGCTCGTGCGCGCCAGTGACGCGGGCAGAGGGAACCGGGAGGCGCCGTCGGTGCCCGGGGCGGGATCCTGCGCGGCGCGGGGCAGGGCGTCGGCGAGCGCCCGCAGGACCGTGGTGACGTCGTCATCGGTGGTGGTCTCGTTGACGCTCACGCCCACGTGGTCGGCATCGAGCAGGCGCAGGTTGTAGCCCAGCGCCTCAGCGCGCTCGATGGCCCGGCGGGCGGCGCCGGGCAGGCGCACGCTCACCGTGTCGAAGAACTCCTCGTGCTCGAGGCCGAGCCCGAGCGCGCAGGCGCCGACGGCCAGGTGCTCGGCCCGGCGGTGCACGTGCTCGGCGATGGATACCAGGCCCTCGGGACCGTGGTAGACCGCGTAGAAGGCCGCGACGACCGCCAGCAGGGCCTGCGCGGTGCAGATATTCGAGGTGGCCTTCTCCCGGCGAATGTGCTGCTCGCGGGTCTGCAGGGCCAGGCGGTAGGCCTCACGGCCCTCGGTGTCCCGGGAGACGCCGACGATGCGTCCCGGCAACTGGCGCCGCAGCGCCTCGGTGACGGACATGAAGCCCGGGTGGGGGCCTCCGAAGAACAGGGGCACCCCCAGGCGCTGCGCGGTACCGACGGCGATGTCCGCGCCGACGGCGCCCGGCTCGGTCAGCAGCGTCAGGGCCAGCGGGTCGGCATCGACTGCCACCAGGCCGCCGCGGGCGTGGACGGCCGCGATGGCACCGGAGAGGTCCTGGACGAGTCCGCGGCTGGTGGTGTGGGCCAGGACCGCCCCGGTCAGGGGAGCGCCGTCTTCGGTGATCGTGGAGATGCAGACGACCTCGACGTCGATGCCCAGGGCCTCGGCCCGGGCCGAGGCCACCTCGATGAGCTGGGGGTGCAGGCCGGAGTCGAGGAGCACGGGAGCGCCGGGGCCGCGGTGCGCGCGCGTCATGAGCAGGACGGCCTCGGCCACGGCCGTGGCCTCGTCCAGCAGGGAGGTGCAGGCCACCGGCAGGCCGGTGAGATCGGCCACGACGGTCTGGAACAGCAGCTGGGCCTCCAGGCGCCCCTGGCTGATCTCCGCCTGGTAGGGGGTGTAGGCGGTGGTCCAAGCGGGGTTGGACAGGACGTCGCGCACGATGACGGCGGGGGTGACGGTGGGGTGGTAACCACGCCCGATCATCTCGGTGTGCGGGTCGTTGAGAGCGGCCAGGGACCTGAGCGCGCCGACGGCCTCGTCCTCGCTCAGCCCGCCGACGACGGCATCGGGTCGCTCGGGCTGCTGCGGGGGGTCGAGCACGGGCAGGGTGGCGGGGACCACCCGGACGGCCAGGTCCTCCAGGCTCCGAGCACCGATGCGGGTCAGGACCGTGTCCAGGTCCGCTCCCGTCGTGCCCAGGTGCCGGTCCAGGAAGCGCGTGGGTGTGTGGGGCGCCGTCATAACCCTCCCTCTCATCGTGTGGCGCGTCACATCCTAGTGAAGGAGTCCGCATCCGCGCAGCAGAATGGAAGCGGCGCTCCGTGAGGCCCAGGTCGAGGGCCATCAGCCGTGCATCTGGTCACGACGCTGCGCCAGGGCTGGGGCGGGGCCCCGCCGCCACCTACACTGCTCGGCGATGACCACGCTGACCACCTCCGCCCCCGTTCTCGACGCCCGAGGCGGCCTGCCGCGCACCTACCACGTGCGCACGCTCGGCTGCCAGATGAACGTCCACGACTCCGAGCACATGGCGGGACTGCTGGAGAGAGCCGGATACCTGCGCGTCGAGGACGTGCCCGAGGCCGCCGCCCGCGCCACCGACGCCGGTGACGGCGGGGCCGACGTCGTCATCATCAACACCTGCTCGGTGCGTGAGAACGCCGCCACCCGGCTCTTCGGCAACCTGGGCCAGCTCGCCGCCGTCAAGCGCGAGCGCCCCGGCATGCAGATCGCCGTGGCCGGGTGCCTGGCCCAGCAGATGGGGGAGGGGATCGTCGAGCGGGCCCCCTGGGTCGACGTCGTCTTCGGCACCCACAACCTCGACGTCCTGCCCGCCCTGCTCGAGCGCGCCCGGCACAACTCCGCGGCCGCCGTCGAGCTCGAGGAGTCCCTCAAGGTTTTCCCCTCCACCCTGCCCACCCGCCGCGAGTCCTCCTACGCCGCCTGGGTCTCCATCGCCGTGGGCTGCAACAACACCTGCACCTTCTGCATCGTGCCCTCCCTGCGCGGCAAGCAGCGCGACCGCCGCCCCGGCGACGTCCTGGCCGAGGTCGAGGCCGTCGCCGCGCAGGGCGCCATCGAGGTGACCCTCCTGGGGCAGAACGTCAACTCCTACGGGGTCGGCTTCGGGGACCGCGGTGCCTTCGCCAAGCTGCTGCGGGCGGCCGGCTCAGTCGAGGGCATCGAGCGCGTGCGCTTCACCAGCCCCCACCCCGCCGCCTTCACCGACGACGTCATCGAGGCCATGGCCACCACCGAGGCCGTCATGCCCAGCCTGCACATGCCCCTGCAGTCCGGCTCGGACCGGGTGCTGCGCGCCATGCGCCGCTCCTACCGCACCCAGCGCTTCCTGGGCATCCTGGACAAGGTCCGCGCCGTCATGCCCGAGGCCGCCATCACCACCGACATCATCGTCGGCTTCCCCGGCGAGACCGAGGAGGACTTCCAGGCCACCCTCGACGTCGTCGAGCAGGCCCGCTTCGCCTCGGCCTACACCTTCGAGTACTCCCCGCGCCCGGGCACCCCCGCCGCCGACCGCGACGACCAGGTCCCCACCGAGGTCGTCAAGGACCGTTACCGGCGGCTCGACGCGCTCGTGCGCCGTATCGCCCACGAGGAGAACGAGCGCCAGGAGGGGCGCGTCGTGGAGGTGCTCGTCGCCGAGGGCGAGGGGCGCCGGGATGCGGTCACCGCCCGCATCTCCGGGCGCGCCGCCGACAACCGCCTCGTTCACGTCGCCCTGCCCGAGGGTCTGACCGAGGACGACTACGCCGGCGGGGCCCCGCGCCCCGGCGACATGGTCACCGTGCGCGTCACCCACGGCGCCCCCCACAACCTCATCGCCGACTCCGCCCGCTGCGGACGCGAGCTGGACCCGCGCGCCGCGGCCGCCAACGAGGCCCTCAAGCCCGGTGACCGCCTCTGGCTCGACGACGGCCCCGCCCTGTTCCAGGTGCGACGCACCCGAGCCGGGGACGCCTGGGAGCGCCGCCAGGCCGAGGCCTGCGCCACTCCCGAGCCCGACACCGCCCCGGTGAGCCTGGGACTGCCCACCCTGCGCGTGGGCGCACCGGCCTGAGGTGGACCACGGCTGATTGCGCTGACGGTGGAGCGGGCCGGGCTGCGCTGGGGAGCAGCCCGCAGGCCCCGCTAGGCTGGGAAGCATGCCCAGCTTCGACGCCAGCTCTGCTGCCGCCGCCACGGTCCCCAGGCCCGTGGACGTCGACCGTATCCACGAGTGCGTCAAACGACTGGGACTGCGCTACTTCATCGACGACGAGGGCGACATCGGCATCCCCTGGCGCTACGTCACCGTCCACGCCATCTTCCAGGACACCAGGGCCGTCCAGATGCGCGGAATCTGGCACCGCATCGCCGACACCGAGCACCTGACCCAGCTGCGCGCCCTGGTCGAGGACTGGAACACCACCCGCATCGGCCCCAAGGCCTACCTCACCGTCGCCGACGGCGGAGTCGTGCGTCTTCACGGTGAGTACACCTACCCCCTCGAGGCGGGAATGACGGACCGACAGCTCGAGGACTTCGTCTTCGGTGGCTGCCGGCTCATCGTCGCCCTCATGCACGAGGCCGAGGAGCAGTTCCCCGACGAGCTGCGCGGAAGCCTGGAGCCGTGATGCCCAGACTGCAACGCCTCACCGACTTCATCGCGCGTCTCCTGGGCAAGGAGTGGGACGTGCGGGCGCTGGACCACCGGCGCAGCAGCGGGCCGGTTGACTCCCAGAGCCGATCCGACGAGCCCCCGACCATCTCGCCGTACGTCACAGGTCACGTGGAACCCGCAGCCTCAGGCCAATCAGCCGACTCAACCACTCCGACCGACTCCAGTGGTCCATCGGAGCCGGCCAGGACGACCGCCTCGGCGCAGACCCTGGACGCCTCACGCAGCTGGTCGAGCACATCAGGCCGGTCGGAGGAGGAGCCGGCAGTGGAAGGACGGGGCGCCGACCGCTCCTCGGACCTGGAGCCGGCCGACGAGGAGCCCCAGGAGCTGACCCTGGCCCGGATCGAGTCCATGCTCACCGGCCCCATGGAGTACAACGTCCAGCTGACTGAGGACCGCGAGCACCCCTGCCTCCTGGGCACCTGGGACTCCTTCCCCTTCGTCATCGAGATTCCTGAGGGGCATGACGGCTGGCTCCTGGTCTCGGGGGACTGGGAGGAGGCCGCCCCCGCCTCCCAGAGGGACGAGATCGCCGCCAGCGTCAACGACTGGAACCGGGACAAGTTCTTCCCCACCGTCGGCGTTATCGACACCCCCATCGGTCCGCTGGTGCGCGCCACCTACCTCACCGACCTGTCCGCCGGCGCCACCGACGCCCAGCTGCGCCTCCACCTGGACACGGCGCTGTCCGCCTGCACCCAGGCCCTCAGCCTGGTGGGTCCTCTCCTGCCGGAGATCTGAGCCCCATGAGCCCAGCGTCCCCGAGCGCCCCCTGTCTGCCCAGACTCGTCGTCGTGGGGCCCACCGCCACCGGCAAGTCCGCCCTCGTCCTCGACCTCGCCGAGAAGATTCAGGCCGACGAACCGGCGACCCGCGCCGAGATCATCAACGCCGACGCCTCCCTGCTCTACCGCGGCATGGACATCGGCACCGCCAAACCCAGCCCCGCCGAGCGGGCCCGCGTCCCCCACCACCAGATCGACGTCCTCACCGTCAGGGACAGGGCATCCGTGGCAGCCTTCCAGCGCAGCGCCCGCGGAGACATCGACGCCGTCGAGTCACGGCGCCACCTGCCGATCATCGCCGGAGGCTCCGGCCTGTACGTGCGGGCCCTGACCGACGACCTCGACTTCCCCAGCACCGACCCGGCCGTGCGCAGCCGCCTGAGCGAGCGCGCCGAGCAGGAGGGGACCGCCGCCCTCCACGCCGAGCTGGCCCGCCTCGACCCGGTCGCCGCCGAGCGCATGGAGGCCTCCAACACCCGCAGGATCGTGCGGGCCCTGGAGGTCATCGAGATCACCGGCCGTCCCTTCTCCGCCTCCCTGCCCCGCTACGAGGACATCGCCCCCACTGTCCACATCGCCCTGCGCTGCGAGCGCCGGCTCCTGGATAAGCGCATCAACGAGCGGGCCCGCGCCATGTTCGACGGCGGCCTCGTCGAGGAGGTGGAGGCCCTCATCGACCAGGGCATCCGGGAGGGGGAGACCGCCCCACGCGCCATCGGCTACGCCCAGGCGCTCGCGGTCATCGACGGGACCATGAGTGTGCCCGAGGCGGTCGACTCCACCGCCCTGGCCACCCGCCAGCTCGCCTCCCGCCAAATCAAGTGGTTCCGGCGCGACCCACGGCTGCACTGGATCGACGTCGCCCTCACCGAGACCGGGCAGTGCACCGACTCCGAGCGCTCCCGGTTGACCCGGCAGGCATGGGAGCTCGTCTGCGCGGGTCGCGGCGTCGCTTAGGCTAGGGACCATGCCGCACTCGACAGGACTTCGCGGTCGTGAGCTCATCAAGGGCCACGCGACCCTCAACGACTTCCTCATGCTGGTCGACCCCGGCTGCGAGGTCGCCATCAGCGGCGCCGACATCGCGGCGGTCTGCGACCGCCACCGCGGCATCGGCGCCGACGGCTTCGTGCGCGTCGTACGGACCACCGCCCTGCCCGGCGGCGGATCCTTCGCCGCCTCCGTGCCCGAGGCCGAGTGGTTCATGGACTACTACCGCGCCGACGGAACCGTGGCCGAGATGAGCGGCAACGCCGCACGCCTGTTCGCCCACGTCCTGGACCATGAGGGACTGTGCCCCATCGCCGATGGCGAGTCGGTCACCATCGGCACACGCGGCGGGGCCCGCACCATCACTCGCCTGGGCGAGCTGTGGACCGTGGACATGGGGCCGGCCCGCCTGGCCAGCCCCGAGGAGGCCGAGGACGAGGACTGGGACACGGCCGTCGTCGTCCCCGGCTTGGACGGGCCGCGGGCCGCCCTGAGCGTGGAGATCTCCGGCCCCCACACCGTCGTCGCCCTGGGGGAGGAGGGCGAGCTCGAGGCGGCCGCCTTCGCCGGGCTCACCGACTCCGCGGCCCCGGTCGCCTACGACCCCGCCCCCGAGGCCGGCACCAACCTCGAGCTCGTCGTGCCGCTGGGGGAGGAGGTCGACCCCGACACCCAGTCATCGGTGGGTATCGCCCGTATGCGTGTCCTGGAGCGCGGCGTGGGGGAGTCCCTCTCCTACGGAGCGGGGTGCTGCGCCGTCGCCGTCGCCCTGCACGCCTGGACCGGTCCGGGTGCTCCCGAGGACTACCGACTGCTCGTTCCCGGCGGAGAGATCGGGGTCCACGTGGGCGCCGACCCCCTGGGCGAGGACAGCAGCGTGCTGCTGACCGGCCCGGCCACGATCACCGGGCGGATCACCGTCGCCTGAGGCCCCTCAGCCCCGCCGCCATCCGCACTGCTCCCGGACGTCGCACCGACGCCACATCCGAGAAGAGAAACCGACCACCACTATGAGCCAGCCATCCACACGCGCCGCCGTCAGCACCATCCTGCCGACCGGCCTGATGCTCTTCGCCCTGTTCTTCGGAGCGGGCAACCTCATCTTTCCGCCCCTGCTGGGCGCCGCCTCGGGCAGGTCCTTCATTCCGGTCATGGTGGGCTTCCTCGCCACCGGGGTGCTCATGCCACTCATCACCGTTGTCGCCGTCTCCACCTCCGGTGAGGGGATCCTGGGCCTGGCCCGCAGAGTGGGACCCCGATTCGGCACCGTCATGCCGCTGGCGGTCTACCTGGCGATCGGCCCGCTGTACGCCATCGCCCGTGTCACCACGGTCGCCTACGAGCTGGCGACCCGCCCGGTACTCGAGCTGCTGGGGATTCAGGACTCCCGCCTGGCTCTGCTGGTGCACGTGACGGTGTTCATGGGGGTGTCCTTCAGCATCGCCCGCAGCCCGAGCCGCCTGGCCGACCGCGTCGGGCGCTGGCTCACTCCCGCCCTGCTGGCCCTACTGGCCCTGCTGTGCGGGGTCACCATCGCGATGTCCCCCAGGGTGGAGCGCGAGGCCATCGAGCCCTACGCGAGTGATCCCCTGACCAATGGGCTGACTCAGGGCTACCTCACCATGGACGTCCTGGCGGCCACCGTCTTCGGCATCGTCGTCATCACCTCTCTGCGCGAACGCGGCCTGACCTCTCCCCGCGCCCTGGTGCGCGGCACGGTCCTGTCCGGTGGTATCGCCGCTGTGCTCCTGGGGCTGGTGTACGTCGGCCTGGCCGTCCTGGGGACGCGTACCCGCGGGCAGATCACCGTCGACACCAAGGACGGCACCGCGCTGCTGCGCAATGCGGCCTCCTCGACGCTGGGGACCTCGGGAGTGGTCATCTTCGCCGCCATCGTCATCCTGGCCTGCCTGACCACCGCCGTGGGCCTGATGGCCTCCTGGGCCGGCTACGCCTACACCGCCTGGCCGGCCGTCTCCTTCAACCGGCAGCTCGCTGCCTGCGCGATCGTTTCCTTCACCCTGGCCAACCTGGGCCTGAGTGCCATCCTCAAGATCGCGGGACCCTTGCTGTTCCTGCTCTACCCCCTGGCCATCGCCCTGGTCGCCGTGACCCTGGTCGACGCCGTGGCACCGGGACGGCTCAAGGCCGCCTACCTGTGGTGCGTGAGCACAGCCGGGATTCTCGGATCCGTGCCTGCCATCACCGCCGCCGGCTGGGATGGCCCCAGCAGGCTGCTGGCGAGAACCGGCCTGTGGAGCGACTCCACCGGATGGATCCCTCCGGCACTCCTCGCCCTGCTGATCGGCATCCTCCTGGACATCCGCTCCGGAGCCTGGTCCACGCCCGCCCCCGGGGAGCCTCCCAGCCGGGTCCAGCAGGACGTCGAGCACGCCGCGGCCTCACAGCTGTGAGCGGTCCGGCACGCGGTAGCCTCACGACGTGCCCACGACTCGCCCCCGCGACCCAGCCCAGACGCCGCCTCCGAACCATGAGCGGCTTCTGCCGACACTTCTCATCCCCGCCTTCGTCACGCTGCTGGCCGTCTCCTCGGTCAATGTCATCCTGCCGGCGGTCTCCCACAGCCTGAGCGCCGGCACCGCCGGGCTCCAGCTCGTCGTCTCCGGTTACGCCCTCGTCTTCGGGGTCGTCCTCGTCCCGGCCGGCCGCGCCGGCGACGTCATGGGGCGGGGGCGGCTCTTCGTCATCGGCATGCTCCTGTTCGGTGCCGGTTCGCTCGCCTCTGGCCTGGCTCCCGACGTCGTCACCCTCAACCTGGCCCGGGTCGTCATGGGAATCGGCTCAGGGCTGCTCAACCCGCAGGTGACCGGCATGATCCAGCAGTACTACTCCGGTGAGGCCCGAGGACGTGCCTTCGGGCTCTTCGGCGCCGTCATCGGGGTCTCGGTAGCGCTGGGGCCCGTGCTCAGCGGCGGGTTCATCGGCTGGCTCGGGGACGACTGGGGCTGGCGCGCCTCCTTCCTCATCAACGTCCCCCTCACCCTGGCCGGCGTGTGGGCCGCGCGCCGCTACCTGCCGGCCTCCTCCTGGCGCCGGGGAAGCGACACAGGTCAGACGGAACAGACGGACAGCCCCGATGCTGCGGGGAGCGCCGGGGCCGCCCACCGCAGCGGTGTCGATCTCGACCCGGTGGGGATGGGGATGCTCGCCGTCGGCACGCTGCTCATCATGATCCCCTTCATGGAGGCCTCGGCCGGCACCTGGATCTGGGGTCTGGAGGCCGCCGGCATCGGCGTCATCGGCGCCTGGGTGGCCTGGGAGAAGCGCTACCGGTCCAGGGGCGGGGCCCCCATGGTCGACCTCAGCCTGCTGGCCATCCCCTCCTTCGCCTACGGCAGCCTGGCCATCGCCGTGTACTTCCTGGGCTACACCAGCGTGTGGATCATCGTGGCCCAGTACGTCCAGGCCGGCCTGGGATCCACCGCCCTGGCCAGTGGCCTCATCGGAGTCCCCTCCGCCCTGGCGGGATCGATCACTGCCGCCGTCGCCGGCCGCCGGGTGATCCGGGTGGGACGGGTCATGGTGCTCGGCGGCATGGTGCTGGGCATGGCCGGGCTACTGGGGAGCATCGGCATCATGCACATGCACGCGCGCGCTGGGTGGAGCCCCTGGTGGCTGACCCTCACGCTGCTGGTGCTCGGAGTGGGGCAGGGCCTCGTGGTCTCCCCGAACCAGACCCTCTCCCTGGCCGACGTCCCCCTGGAGTACGCCGGGGCCGCGGGAGGCATCCTCCAGACCGGTGAGCGCATCGGCGCCTCCATCGGCATCGCCGTCATCACGGGCCTGACCTTCCGCGTCTCGCACTCCTCGGGCTGGGAGGCCGCCGCCCAAGCCGGCCTGCTGGCCGTCGTGGCCACCATCGCCGTCGCCGCCGGGGTCGCCGTCATCGACCTGCGCCTGGCGAGGCGACGACGCCGGTAGTCGGGCGGGCCCCGTCCGGGCACGGCCCGGCGGCGTGTTAGTCGTGCCGGCGGCGCACTCGCAGGACCCTGAAGCCCTTCGAGGAGGCCATTCGGTTCACGTCCCAGCCCTGGTTACTCAACCAGGTCGCCAGGGAGTCGGCTCCCAGGTTCTTGAGCACCACCAGCCAGGCCTCGCCGTCGTCGGACAGCAGCGCCAACCAGTCCTGCAGCAGGGCGTGCAGGGCCTCCTTGCCGATGCGCACCGGAGGGTTGGACCAGATGAGATCCACCGGCGTCGAGCTCTGGCGCAGCTCGGCCAGCAGCGCGTCGGCCGGGGCGGTCCGCACGTTGTCCAGGCCTGCGGCAGTGGCGTTGCGTGCGGTCAGGGCCAGGGAGCGTTCGTTGACATCGGTGGCCAGGACCTGCGCCTGCGGAGCGGCCCCGGCCAGGGCCAGCGTGATCGGCCCCCATCCGCAGCCCAGGTCGAGGAACGTACCGGTCTGGGCCGGATCGGGGACGTGATCGAGGAGGACCTGGGTGCCCTTGTCGAGGCGGTCGGCGCTGAAGACGCCCGAGGCCGTGACCACCGTGCGCTCGACGCCGCGGATCGAGAAGCGGTGGGTGCGCTCCTCGGCCTCGACGGCGGGGGAGGCGGTGAAGTAGTGCTCGCTCACGCGGTCCAGGCTACCCGGGCTCTGCTCGTCGACAGAGGGAGGAAACCAAGACGGTCATCAGTCCGCTGCCCCTTGCCAGGCGAGGAGTGCCGATTTTGCGAGACGCGGCTTTTTGATAATACGATCGCGTCTCCATAGGGGTGCGGACGGTAGGAGAGGGATGTTGTCATGAGCCGATACAGGGCTCTCGCAAAGGCGCTCAGCGGCTGGGCAATCTTGACGTTGGGGGTGACTCTTTCGATAGCGATCGCACAGGCTGTCGGATCCAGGACTGAGACCGGACCTGCAATCATTCGCGTGTCTCAGGCAGTTCTGGTCACATTGTTCGTTGTTCCCGCGATCGTGGCTTGTCGTCGTCTCCTTGACCGCAGGACTCTCGCAGGGATGGGCCTATCACGTCACTGGCCCGCCGCGGCCGCGACCGGGGTGGCCGTCGCTGTCGTGACCGGGGCTGTTGTGTGGACACCCGTGTTCTTGATCGGCTGGGCCCGGTTCGATCACCTCGAACCGGTGGCGCTCGCAACCTTCCTCGCAGTCAACGCGGTCGTCCTGCTACTGTACGAGGCATTGCCGGAGGAGATCGCGCTGCGCGGCTACGGGTGGTCGACTCTACGGGAAAGTTGGGGCCCGCTCGCGGCCACCATGACGATCACGGTTCTCTTCTGCCTCAGTACGGCGTTCAGCAATCTGATTCGAATGACGTCAACGCTCGTTCTAGGGGGTGGAACGACGGGCTTCTCTCTGGCGCCGAGCGGTAACGACCCCTTTTTCTACATAGTTTTGCTGTTCGTCTTCGGCCTCACACTGGTTGCGGCCCGACGGATCCCACTACCGGGTGCGCTCACCTCTGCGATCGCCTTCCATTTCACGTTTCTCACCATCAACCGCGTGCTTATGGGTGGTCTTGGCTGGATCGACTCCGGGGTCGGGATCGAGTTCGCCACGCCCGAGGTGGCCGGGATCAGCCTTGTGCACGCTGCGCTTGCCGGAACTGTCTTCATGGTGGTGCGGCGGTGGCTGGAACGCCGCACAGCGGTTGTATCGAGGCGGGTAGCCTGATGTGATGACGATGTCTCCGCTACCATCCGACCCCGTGTCGGAAGGTCCGGTAGCACATCGGAGAAGCCAACGGGAGGCGCCTCCGGCACCGTCCTCGGAGCCCTCGCCCCGAACATCGAGGTCTACGTCCTCGGGGAGAACCTGCGGTGCCTGGCCGCCCGGGCCATGGCCACAGGTGTGGCGATCATCGGGGCGCTTCGCGTCTCCAGCCCCTGGTTCTGGCCCGGAGTCGCCGGCGGGACCGCACTGGTGCTCTGGTCCTGCTCCCGCGTCCTGCCTGCAGGGACCCTGTGCCTGGCGGTCGGCCGGCGCGCGGGCATCGCCACCCTGATGTGGGTGTGCGCCTTTTTCCTGACCCTGGACTACCTGGTTGCTCCCAGCGCCCACGATGTCCTGGACATGGCCCCGACCCAGATCGGCTGGGCGCTCACCGCAGGCGGTATCGGCTGGCCGGTCGTCGCGCTTGTCTGCGGGGCCCATCCGGCGCGGGAACTGAAGGCCTACCGCCGCCGCACCACGCTGGCCGCGGTCTTCGTCGCCCCTACGGCATCCGGTGTCGAGACGGACCGGCTGTGGCCGACACTCATCTTGCTCGCCGTGGGGCTTCTCCGCACCCCGCTGCTGGCCCGACGCGCCGCCCGAGTCGGCGGGTGGCCCCACGCGCCCGCGGGCAGTACCATCGCCCCCATGTGGATCCTTCGTATGCGCTGAAACGGCGGCCGGCGCCGCTCCCCGCCAGAACCATCGCGCCCCATCGGAGGGGCGCAGGCATACGACGAAGGACAATTTGTGACCCATCACCACTCCACGACCCCCAGCACCCCTTCCACCCCCGAGGATGCGGCAGACCTCCGCGACAACCGCGACGTCCACGAGGGTCGTGACGTTCACGACGTCCATGACGTTGTGGCCCGGGTCCTCTCCCGGACCGGAACCGCCCTGGCCTCCACCGCCGCCCAGCACGAGCACGCCGGTGGCTACGCGGACGGCCTCGACGACGGCGCCCTGGAGCGGGAGGCCCGCGCCGCCCGCCGCCGTGTGGCCGGACTGTCCACCGAGCTGGAGGACGTCAGCGAGGTCGAGTACCGCCAGGTCCGCCTGGAGAAGGTCGTCCTGGTCGGCCTGGAGCTGCCCCGGCCCCACGGCCCGGCCACTGGCGCACCGGGCGGCAGCGGCCAGGTGCGCGACACCCAGGACGCCGACACCTCCCTGCGAGAGCTGGCCGCCCTGGCCCAGACCGCCGGCAGCGAGGTCCTCGACGCCCTCATCCAGAAGCGCGACCACCCCGATCCCGCCACCTACCTGGGCAGCGGCAAGGCGCGTGAGCTGGCTGACGTCGTGGCCGCGGCCGGCGCCGACACGGTGATCGTCGACGGCGAGCTCGCCCCCTCCCAGCGCCGAGCCCTGGAGGACGTCGTCGGCGTCAAGGTCGTCGACCGTACCGCCCTCATCCTGGACATCTTCGCCCAGCACGCCAAGTCCCGCGAGGGCAAGGCCCAGGTCGAGCTCGCCCAGCTCGAGTACCTCCTGCCGCGTCTGCGCGGATGGGGCGAGTCCATGTCCCGACAGGCCGGAGGCCGCGTGGCCGCCGGTCAGGGCATCGGCTCGCGCGGCCCCGGAGAGACCAAGATCGAGCTCGACCGGCGCCGCATCCGCCAGCGCATGGCCCGCCTGCGCCGCGAGATCCAAGCCATGGCGCCCTCACGCGAAACGAAACGGGGCTCGCGCCGACGCGGGGCCATCCCCTCGGTGGCGATCGCCGGCTACACCAACGCCGGCAAGTCCTCCCTCATGAACCGCCTCACCGAGGCCGGCATCATGGTTGAGGACGCCCTGTTCGCCACCCTCGACCCCACCGTCCGGCGGGCCGAGACCTCCGAAGGACGCACCTACACCCTCACCGACACCGTCGGTTTCGTGCGCAACCTGCCCCACGAGCTCATTGAGGCCTTCCGCTCCACCCTGGAGGAGGTCGCCGGGGCCGACCTCGTGCTGCACGTCGTCGACGCCGCCCACCCCGACCCCCTCAGCCAGGTGGCCGCCGTGCGCACCGTCCTGTCTGAGATCCCCGGCGCCCTGGACGTGCCCGAGCTCATCGTCCTGAACAAGACCGACCTCGCCGACGCCGTCACCCTGGCTGCGCTGCGCACCGGCCTGCCCAGGGCGGTCGCGGTCTCGGCCCGCACCGGGCAGGGGATCGAGGAGCTGCGCGCCCGCATCGAGCAGATGCTGCCCCACCCGCAGGTGAGCATCGACGTCGTGGTGCCCTACTCCCGTGGGGACCTCGTCTCCCGGGTCCACGCCGAGGGCGAGATCGACACAGTCGACTACGTCGAGGCGGGCACTCACGTCGTCGCGCGCGTCGGTGCCGCCCTGGCGGCCGAGATCGAGGGCGCCTCCGCAGGCGTCACCGTCGACTGAGAGGCGCCGTGACCCCGAGCGAGCCGAGCCGCACGGACCGGCCTGACACTGACGGCGCCGGCGACCGCAGGGTCCTGGACGTCCTGGATACCGCGGTGCGCACCATGGGCGGCAGCCCCCGCCAGGGGCAGACCACCATGGCCCGGGAGGCCGCCCAGACCCTGGCCGACGGCACCCACCTCCTGGTGCAGGCCGGCACTGGGACGGGGAAGTCATTGGGCTACCTGGTGCCCGCCATGGTCCATGCCGTGCAGGCCGGTGCCCGGGTCGTGGTCTCCACCGCCACCCTGGCCCTGCAACGGCAGATCCTCACCAAGGACGCGCCCCTGGCCGCCGACGCCGTCGAGCAGGTCACCGGCACCCGCCCCGAGGTGGCCCTGCTCAAGGGGTGGCAGAACTACCTGTGCCGCCACCGCCTGGACGGCGGCTACCCGCCGGAGGAGGACGAGGCCGCGCTCTTCGGCGTCGGGGACGCCATCGCCCAGCCGGCCGCCGGGCACGGGAGCGACGCGAGCCTGGGCGAGCAGGTGGTCCGCCTGCGCGAGTGGGCGGCCAGGACGGACACCGGTGACCGCGACGATCTTGTCCCCGGCGTCTCCCAGCGCGCATGGGCCCAGGTCTCCGTCTCCCGGGCCGAGTGCCTGGGACAGTCCTGCCCCCTGAAGTCCGAGTGCTTCCCCGAGCTGGCGCGCGCCGCCGCCTCCCGGGCCGATCTCGTGGTGACCAACCACGCCATGCTCGGCGTGGTCGTGGCCGGCAACCCCGGGGTCCTGCCCGACCACCAGGTCCTCATCGTCGACGAGGCCCACGAGCTGGCCGACCGCATCCGCTCCCAGGGCACCATCGCCCTGTCGGCGGCCGCCGTGGCGCGCACCGCCGCCACCGCCCGCAAGCACGCCTCCGTGCTGGTCAGCGAGCTGGAGTCCGCGGGCCAGACCCTCCAGCTCGCGCTGGCCGAGTTGCCCGACGGCCGCCTGGAGGCGCCCCTGCCCACCGCCCTGCACGACGCGCTCGTGCTCCTGGACGGCGCCGCCCGCCAGGTCGCCTCCGACGTGCGCGACCAGGCCCGCGCCCTGGGGCGCGACCGCTCCAGCGAGGCCGCCGGGGGCCTGGCGGTCGCCCGCACCGCTGTCGCGGACCTGGTCGACGCCCTGGACCGCATGACCTCGGACTTGGTGGCCCAGGGACGCGACGTGGCCTGGATCGAGCGTCCCCGCATGGGCGCCGAGCCCCCGCGCCTCCTCCTGGCCCCCATCGAGGTCGCCGGATCGGTGGCCGGCCACCTGCTCAACGGCCGCGCCAGCGTCATGACGTCGGCGACCCTCGCCCTGGGGGACAGCTTCGATCCCATGGCCCGCTCCCTGGGTCTGACCCTGGCCGAGCAGCCCTGGAGAGGCCTCGACGTCGGCTCCCCCTTCGACTACCCCCGTCAGGGCATCCTCTATGTGGCCGCCCACCTGCCCCGCCCCGGCTCCGGCATCTCCGAGGCGGCCCTGGATGAGATGCTCGCCCTGGTCGAGGCCTCCGAAGGCGGCATGCTGGGCCTGTTCTCCTCCCGGCGCGCCGCCCAGGAGGCCGCCGAGGTGCTGCGCGGAGCCACCGACCTGCCCGTCTACGCCCAGGGCGACGACCAGCTGCCCACCCTGGTGCGGGCCTTCGCCGAGGACGAGGCGGCCTGCCTGGTGGGCACCCTCTCGCTGTGGCAGGGCGTGGACGTGCCCGGGCGCACCTGCCGCCTCGTCGTCATCGACCGCATCCCCTTCCCCCGGCCCGACGACCCGGTCGCCCAGGCCCGCACCGACGCCGTCGTGGCCTCCGGCGGCAATGGCTTCATGAGCGTGTCGGCCACCCACGCGGCCCTGCTCCTGGCCCAGGGGGCGGGGCGTCTCATCCGCCGCAGCCAGGACCGCGGCGTCGTCGCCGTCCTGGACTCGCGTCTGCGCACGGCGCGCTACGGGGGATTTCTCACCCGCTCCATGCCCGCCCTGTGGCCGACGACGAAGCCCGATGTGGTCCGTGCCGCTCTGAGGCGTCTTGCTCTCCGTTCCGATGCCCCGGGGGAGGAGTGAACCCGTCGGCTGGGCCTTTGGGTATGTGCCCCTCGGGAGGATATGCACGTAGGCTTGGCGCGAGCGGGTGCTCGCGCCCCTGCGGTCCTGCCCAGCAGATCCCATTGAGGAGAAGAACGTGTCAGACCACATCACCACTACCGCTGAAGGCTCCTACCCCACCAACCGTTCCGGCCGCCCCTCCAAAGTCGCTGTCATCGGTGCCGGGGCCGTCGGCTCCACCCTCGCCTACGCCTGCGTGACCAAGGGCGTTGCCCGCGAGGTCGTGCTGCAGGACATCGTCAAGGAGAAGGTCGAGGCCGAGGCCCTCGACATCGCCCAGGGAATCCAGTTCACCTCCGCCGGCTCCGTCTCCGGCTCCGACGACCCCGAGATCTGCCGCGACGCGGACGTCATCGCCATCACCGCCGGCGCCAAGCAGAAGCCCGGCCAGTCCCGCCTCGAGCTGGCCGGCGCCACCGTCGGCATCATGGAGAAGATCCTCCCCAAGCTGGTCGAGGTCGCTCCCAACGCCATCTTCGTCCTCGTGGCCAACCCGGTGGACGTGGTCACCTACTGCGCCAAGAAGATCACCGGTCTGCCCGAGAACCAGGTCTTCGGCTCCGGCACGGTGCTGGACACCGCCCGGATGCGGTACCTCATCTCCCTGGAGACCGGCACGGCCGTCCAGAACATCCACGGCTACATCGCCGGCGAGCACGGCGACTCCGAGGTGCCCCTGTGGTCCTCCACCGAGATCGGCGGTGTGCCGATCACCCAGTGGGGCACCACCCTCGACGGCGGCGTGTTCGACGAGTCCAAGCGTGAGCGCATCGCCCACGACGTGGTCCGCTCCGCCTACCGCATCATCGAGGGCAAGGGCGCCACCAACTACGCCGTCGGCCTGGCCGTGCAGCGCATCATCGGCGCCGTCCTCAACGACGAGCAGCGGGTGCTCACCATCTCCCCGCTGCTGGACAACTGGCACGGCATCTCCGACGTGTGCATGGCCGTCCCCACGATCGTGGGACGTGAGGGCGCCGGGCGCCGCCTCGAGCTGCCCCTGACCCCCGAGGAGAAGGAGCGTCTGACCGCCTCCGCCGACCACCTGCGCGAGGTCGCACGCGGCCTGGGCTACTGAGCCACCGGTCTGAAACACGGAAGGACCGCCCCGGTCAACGGGGCGGTCCTTCCGTCATGCGGGCCTGGCGTGCCTACAGGGCGCGCAGCACCGTCACCACCTTGCCCATGATCGTGGCCTGGTCTCCGTCGATCGGGGCGTAGCTGGAGTTGCGGGGGAGCAGCCACTGGTGGCCGTCGCGTCGCGAGAGCACCTTGACTGTGGCCGAGGCGCCGTCGACGTCCTCGATCATGGCCGCCACGATCTCGCCGTTGGCCGCGTCGGGCTGGGAGCGCACCACCACCCAGTCACCGTCACAGATGGCGGCCTCGATCATCGAGTCCCCGTGCACCTCCAGCATGAAGAGCTCGCCCTCGCCGGTCAGGCGGCGGGGCAGGGCCATGACATCGGTGACCTCCTGCTCCGCCAGGATCGGGGCCCCGGCGGCGATGCGTCCCACCAGCGGAACGGCGACCGCCTCCCCGTCCTCGACGCCGGGGACGCTGGGGGAGTCGAGTGAGGTAACGTGAGCGCTGCCGGGGGTGGCCGCGCGGCCGCTCGGTGCGCTGTCGGCGCAGACGACCTCCATCGCCCGAGGCCGATTCGGGTCTCGGCGCACCAGGCCCAGGCGCTCGAGCTTGTCCAGCTGGTGCTTGACGGAGGAGGGGCTGGTCAGGCCCACCTGCTCGCCGATCTCACGCAGTGAGGGCGGGTAGCCGTGGGTGGCGATGGCCGCGCGGACGGCCTCATAGACTGCGCGGGCGCGCTTGTCGAGGTCGTTGATGACCTCCGTGACCGCTGCTGCGCTGATCTGCTCAGCACCGCCGGCTCCGGCGTGCGGCATCGGGGTCGATGAGTCGCCCTGGCGTGCTGTGGTGCTCATAGTCCTGGCCCTCCCTGCCGGACGGCCCTCAGGCCCGGGGGCGTCAAGGGCGCGGAATAGATGTCGGTGGTCCGTGATCGTCTTGGACATGACCAGCCTACCGGCGACGCGACCACGATTCAAACACATGTTCGAAGACATGCTGGACGTGTTGCCTCTCAGGCGCTAATGTATCGAACAAACGTTCGTCGAACATGTGTTCAGGAGGTTGCCGTGAGTGCCATCGCCATCCCGCTCCCGTCCCGTCAGGCTTCTCGGGCTCGGAGTGATGAGCCCGTCGCCGGGCCGGCCAGTGGCCGGGCCGGCGGGCAGTCCTCCCGTCGGCCTCGGTTGAGGCTGGTCACTGACGACTTCGTCCCCGAGGCTCCTGTGGGGCGTAGTGTCGAGGGCGCGCAGCGCCCCGGGGTCGCATCCGCTCGTGTCCCGGCGCTGCCGGCAGCGCTGCCAATGCGTCGCCCCGCGGCGCCTGCTGCACTGCGGGGTCGTCGCTCGGAGCTGGAGAGGCTGGCCCCGCAGCACCCGGCGGTGCGTGCCGCTGGGCTGCGACGTAGCGCCCTGCAGGAGGAGGGTCGGAGAGGCGGCGCCGCTCAGCGTCCCGGCAAGGGGGAGCCCGTCCCGTCCCGCCCGCGGGAGGCGGTGGAGACGGAGGTGCGCTCCCCAGGTGGACTGCGGCTTCTTCGTGGCGGTCTTGCGGTCGTCGCCGCGGCCCTCGTGCTCGCATGCAGCGGACTGGCCATCGGGGCCCTGGCGGGCATGGCCTGGGCGGGCCCCGCTACGGCGGTTGCGCAGGTGCAGGCGGATACCACCACCACGGTGGTTCGTCCCGGTCAGTCCCTGTGGGACATCGCCGAGGCGAGCGGGACCGCGGACGTCCCGGGGATGGTGGCCCGGATCGCCGAGCTCAACGACCTGAAGGGAACGACCATCCGTGCCGGGCAGACGCTGGAGATCCCTGCGGCGTGAGAACTCGTGCACGGATCGCACCTTGAGGCGGGCTTGCGG
The DNA here is from genome assembly GCF_001807465.1 of Actinomyces sp. HMSC08A09. NCBI lineage: Bacteria > Bacillati > Actinomycetota > Actinomycetes > Actinomycetales > Actinomycetaceae > Actinomyces > Actinomyces sp. HMSC08A09. The sequence continues at coordinate 46,213 of NZ_KV789133.1, forward strand.
GGCGGCCCGCCGGGCGTTTACTCTCCGATGGACTGACACGTAGTCCAGTGAGTTCGGAGGTTGTAGGCGTGCACTGCCCCTTCTGCCGTCATGACGGCTCGCGCGTTGTCGACTCCCGGACCGCTGAGGACGGCACCTCCATCCGTCGTCGTCGTGAGTGTCAGCAGTGCGGGCGTCGATTCACCACATTGGAGACCGCCAGCCTGTCGGTCCGCAAGCGCTCCGGCGTCGTCGAGCCCTTCCGCCGGGACAAGGTCGTGGTCGGGGTCAGGCGCGCCTGCCAGGGGCGCCCCGTGTCCGACGATCAGCTCGCGCTCCTGGCGCACCAGGTTGAGGAGGCCATCCGCGCCGGAGGCCAGGCGCTCGTCGACTCCCACGACGTCGGGCTGGCGATCCTGGGCCCCCTGCGTGAGCTGGATCAGATCGCCTACCTGCGCTTCGCCTCGGTCTACTCCTCCTTCGACTCCCTGGAGGACTTCGAGAAGGCCATCGCCGAACTGCGCAGCGCCGAGGCGACCTGCTGACCTCGTCTGCCGACGAGAGTCTGCGAGGCGTGAGGTACCTGTCAGGGGCTTGCGCCGAAGAAGGACGTGGCAGACTTGAAGCCATGCGCGTCCTCATCGTCTCCGACTGCTATGCGCCCAGGCTGGGCGGCATCGAGACTCAGGTGCGGGATCTCGCCCGCAACCTGAAGCTGGCCGGCCACGAGCCCGCCGTCGTCACCGCCACGCCGGTCGGTGACGGTCGTGGCCGCAGCGTCGAAAGGGTCGATGGTTTCCCCGTCTACCGCACCACCGCGCATCTGCCCAGTGAGCTGCCCGTTCATCCTCGAGCCGGCCGCGAGCTCGACGACCTCCTGTCCCGCCTGCGCCCCGACGTCGTTCACGCCCACGTCGGCGTCGTCTCGCCCTTCGCCTGGTCCGGCATCGCCGCCGCCCGACGAGCGCGGCTCCCGCTGGCCGTCACCTTCCACTGCGTCCTGGGACCCTGGGCGCGCGTGTCCGGAGCATTGGGGCCCGTCAGCCCCGTGCGCCTGTGGCAGCGCGGCGGCGCCGACCTGACGGCCGTGTCCTCCATGCTCGCCGCCCAGGTCCGCCGCGCCGGTGCTGGCGACCCCGTCACCGTTCTACCCAATGGCATCACCGTCGAGGACTGGCACCTGGAGCGCCCCGGCCCCCAGGAACGACGGCCTCACCGGCCGGTCACGGTCGTGGCCTCCCTGCGGTGGGTCGAGCGTAAGCGCCCCCTGCAGGTCGTGCGCGCCTTCGCTCAGGCGGTCAGGAGCACCCCCGGCACCGATGCGATCCTCAAGATCTACGGGGACGGCCCGCTGCGTGAGCGACTCACCCGGGAGGTCGCCGAGTCCGGCCTGGCCGACCGCATCGAGCTCGTGGGGCGCGTCGAGCGCACTGAGCTCGCCCAGGCCTTCACACGTGCAGACATCTACCTGCAGACCTCGCCCGCCGAGTCCTTCGGCATCTCCACCCTGGAGGCCCGCAGTGCGGGGCTGGCCGTCGTCGCTATGCGCTCCAGCGGGGTGCGCGACTTCATCACCGACGGCGTCGATGGCCTCCTCGCTGACGACGACGCCGATCTGGGCCGCGAGCTCGCCACTCTCCTGGGGGACGACGAGCTGCTCGAGCGCATCAAGACCCACAACTACGAGGTCGCCCCCTTGGCCGAATGGGGCGCCGTGGCACAGATGAACGTCGAGGCCTACCGGCGCGCCATCGCCCTGGTCGGTGCCTGAGGGCCTGAGGGGCGGTGGGGTGCCGCAGTCGCCGCGAGGGTGGGAATGAGGTGCGACCTCCGTCAGACGGTACTGGTGTCGGTGAGCACCTCGGAGAGCCGACGCGCCGCGGCCATGACCACGTGTCCGTGAACCCGGCCGGGCTGACGCCCCATCCGCTCGATGGGTCCTGAGATCGAGATCGCGGCCACGACCTTGCCTCCGGGACCGCGTACCGGCGCCGAGACGGAGGCGACCCCGGGCTCGCGCTCCCCAACTGACTGAGCCCACCCCCGACGTCGGACCGCTGAGAGCATGGTGGCGGTGAAGCGGGCTCCTACCAGGCCCCGGTGCAGGCGGTCGGGCTCCTCCCAGGCGAGAAGCACCTGGGCCGCCGAGCCGCCCTGCATGGACATGGTGGCGCCCACGGGAATGGAGTCACGCAGCCCGATCGGGCGCTCGGCATTGGCCACGCAGATGCGCACGTCCCCCTGGCGGCGGTAGAGCTGCGCCGACTCGTGGGTCTTGTCGCGCAGAGCCGCCAGCACCGGCCCGGCGGCGGACAGGAGATGGTCCTCTCCTGCGGCGCTGGCCAGCTCGGTGAGCCTGGGGCCCAGAATGAAGCGTCCCTGGGAGTCGCGGGTGACCAGGCGGTGGAACTCCAGGGCGACCGCGATGCGGTGAGCCGTGGGGCGGGCCAGGTGCGTGGTGGACACGAGCTGGGCCAGGGTCGCCGGCCCCGACTCCAGTGCGCTCATCACGAGGGCCGCCTTGTCGATGACGCCGACGCCGCTGCTGTCGTTCTCCGGGGAGTTCTCTGAGGGGCTGTCCATAATCTGATACTGGCATTTCAAGGTATGAGATTTCAAGTTAGGGTCCGCCAGGGAAGCGGCGCAGTGTCAGCATCCTTCAGGCCAAGGCTATGGCCTCGGATGCGGCGCGGCCGCCTCGTGCGGTCTGCGCGAGTCAGTGGCGTCGTCGGGCGCTGCTGAGTGCGGGCGGATCGGGAACACTGTTGCTGAGAGGATGAAGTCGATGGGAATGACTCTCGCCGAGAAGGTCTGGCGCGATCATGTGGTGTCCAAGGGTAGCGATGGCGCCCCCGACCTGCTGTACATCGACCTTCACCTGGTCCACGAGGTCACCAGCCCCCAGGCCTTCGAGGGGCTGCGACTGGCCGGACGCCCGGTGCGTCGTCCCGACCTGACGATCGCCACCGAGGACCACAACACCCCCACTGTGGACATCGACCTGCCGATCGCCGACGTCACCAGCCGCGCTCAGATCGAGACCCTGCGTGCCAACTGCGCCGAGTTCGGGGTGCGGCTGCACTCCCTGGGGGACGCCGACCAGGGGATCGTCCACGCCGTCGGTCCGCAGCTGGGCCTGACCCAGCCCGGCATGACCGTGGTCTGCGGCGACTCCCACACCTCCACTCACGGCGCCTTCGGGGCCCTCGCCTTCGGTATCGGTACCTCCCAGGTCGAGCACGTCCTGGCCACCCAGACCCTGCCCATCGCCCCCTTCAAGACGATGAGCGTCACCATTGACGGGGACCTGCCCTCGGGCAGCGGGGCCAAGGACATCATCCTGGCCATCATCGCCAAGATCGGCACCAACGGCGCCCAGGGGCACGTCATTGAGTACCGCGGGCGGGCCATCGAGCAGCTCTCGATGGAGGCCCGGATGACGATCTGCAACATGAGCATCGAGGGTGGGGCCCGCGCCGGCATGATCGCCCCGGATCAGACCACCTTCGACTACCTCAAGGGCCGTCCTCACGCCCCCGTCGGCGAGGACTGGGACGCCGCCGTGGAGTACTGGTCCAGCCTGCGCACCGATCCCGACGCCGTCTTCGACACCGAGGTGGTGCTGCAGGCCGAGGACATCGAGCCCTTCGTCACCTGGGGAACCAATCCCGGACAGGGCCTGCCGCTGTCCGCCCGGGTCCCCGACCCCGAGGACATCGCCGACGCCACCGAGCGGCTGGCCGCCGAACGGGCCCTGGAGTACATGGACCTCGTTCCGGGAACGCCTCTGCGCGACATCAAGGTCGACACCGTCTTCATCGGCTCGTGCACCAACGGCCGTATCGAGGACCTGCGGGCCGCCGCCGAGGTGGTGCGCGGGCGCAAGAAGGCCGAGGGGCTGCGCATGCTCGTGGTGCCGGCCTCGGCCCGAGTGCGTCTGCAGGCCGAGGCCGAGGGCCTGGACCGGGTCTTCACGAGCTTCGGTGCCGAGTGGCGCAACGCCGGTTGCTCCATGTGCCTGGCCATGAACCCCGACAAGCTCTCCTCCGGGGAGCGTGCGGCCTCCACCTCCAACCGCAACTTCGAGGGGCGTCAAGGAAAGGGTGGGCGAACCCACCTCGTCTCGCCCGTCGTCGCCGCGGCCACCGCCGTGCGAGGGGCGCTGTCGGCCCCGGGAGACCTGCCGCCGCGTCCCGAGGCCACGCAGGACTCGGGTGATATCCCGACGGTCCCGGCGATTGCGCCGGTCTCCGCTGCGCCTGAGGCAACCGTCCAGTAGGGGCCGGCGCGCAGGAGATGAAGGCATACAGGCGAGGACAGGCCCGGTAGGGGCCGAGTAGAGGCAAGGAGCTCAACGACCGTGGACAAGTTCATCCGACACACCGGCATCGGCGCCCCGTTGCGGCGCAGCGCCGTCGACACCGACCAGATCATCCCGGCGGTGTATCTCAAGCGCATCACCCGCACGGGCTTCGACGATGCCCTGTTCGCCTCCTGGCGGGCCGGTGAGCCCGACTTCATCCTCAACCAGGAGGCCTACAAGCGGGCCTCGGTGCTCGTCGCCGGTCCCGACTTCGGCACGGGCTCCTCGCGGGAGCATGCCGTGTGGGCGCTCAAGGACTACGGCTTCAAGGTCGTCCTGGCCCCCCGCTTCGCCGACATCTTCCGCGGCAACGCCGGCAAGCAGGGACTGGTGGCCGGCGTGGTCTCCCAGGAGGACTGCGAGCAGCTGTGGAAGATCCTCGAGACTGAGCCGGGCACCGAGGTGACGGTGGACCTGGAGAACCGCACGGTCGAGGCCGGTTCCTTCCGGTGTGCCTTCTCCATCGATGACTACGTCCGCTGGATTCTCATGGAGGGGCTCGACGACATCTCCCTGACCCTCACCCAGGAGGACGCCATCCGCGCCTACGAGGAGGCCCGTCCGGCCTTCAAGCCGCGCACCCTGCCGGCCAAGCACCTGCCGGCCCAGGAGGTCGTCTCGGCGCGGGCCGCGGATATGCCCCGGCCCTGAGTGGAACCGGGAGAGCCGGCAACGGGAGTGCGGACAAGCTCGTCCTGCGAGTTTCATCGGTATTGGCACGGTCTCAGGTGGGATTAATCGGCACTTTCTGTGAGTCGAAGGCCACCTGATACGGCCCTGAAAAAGGTCCTGGGAGCCCCTTCGGTGCGCTTATGCTGGGATGGCCTCGCGCGCCTGCGCGGGGATGGGTGAGCGGCTCACGCGCGCGGCACGCCCAGATGACGCATGGAGGTGTGCATGGTCGACGGTCTGCTCCAGGTCGAGGGTGGTCGCCCGCTGACTGGTGAGATCACCGTCCGCGGAGCCAAGAACCTGGTTCCCAAGGCGATGGTGGCGGCGCTGCTGGGGTCGACTCCCTCAGTGCTGCGCAACGTCCCGCTCATTCGTGACGTCGACGTGGTCTCGGGGCTGCTGAGCCTGCATGGAGTGAGCATCGACTACGACCAGCGCGAAGGCATCCTCCAGCTGGACCCGTCCAAGGTCGAGTCGGCCCACATGGCCGACATTGACGCGCACGCCGGCTCCTCGCGCATCCCGATCCTCTTCTGCGGTCCGCTCCTGCACCGCCTGGGGGAGGCCTTCATCCCCGACCTGGGCGGGTGCCGTATCGGTGACCGCCCCATCGACTTCCACCTGGAGATCCTGCGCCAGTTCGGCGCCGCGGTCGACAAGCAGGCCCAGGGCATCCGGCTCACCGCGCCACACGGTCTCAAGGGAACCGTCATCGAGCTTCCCTACCCCTCGGTCGGAGCCACCGAGCAGACCCTGCTCACCGCTGTGCGCGCGCACGGACTGACCGAGCTGCGCAATGCCGCCGTCGAGCCCGAGATCATGGACCTGGTCGACGTCCTGCAGAAGATGGGCGCCATCATCTCGGTGGACACCGACCGCACCATCCACGTCGAGGGCGTCGACGAGCTGTGCGGCTACACCCACTCGGCCCTGCCGGACCGCATTGAGGCCGCCTCCTGGGCCTCGGCCGCCCTGGCCACTCGCGGGGACGTGTTCGTGCGTGGAGCCCACCAGAGCCACATGACCACCTTCCTCAACACCTTCCGCAAGGTGGGGGGCGCCTTCGACGTCACCGATGAGGGCATCCGCTTCTACCACCCCGGCGGTGACCTGAAGTCGATCGTGGTGGAGACCAACGTCCACCCCGGCTTCATGACCGACTGGCAGCAGCCCCTCGTCGTGGCGCTCACCCAGGCCCAGGGCCTGTCCATCGTCCACGAGACCGTCTACGAGAACCGCTTCGGCTTCACCGGTGCCCTGTGCAAGATGGGGGCCACCATCCAGGTCTACCGCGAGTGCCTGGGCGGTACCGAGTGCCGCTTCGGCCAGCGCAACTTCTACCACTCCGCGGTCATCTCCGGGCCCACTCCGCTGACCGGTGCCGACATCGTCGTGCCCGACCTGCGCGGCGGCTTCTCTCACCTCATCGCGGCCCTGACCGCCGAGGGCACCAGCCGGGTCGAGGGCGTCAACCTCATCGACCGCGGCTACGAGCACTTCATGTCCAAGTTGGAGTCCCTCAACGCCGCCGTCACCCGCCTGGCCTGAGGCGGGCCGGCCCCAGCCCGTGGGCTCGCGAGGCCGGGGCACCCGTGCGGGCCGCGGGCCCGGCTCGGACGGCCGCGTTCAGAGCGCTGAAGCCGATAGAGTTCACCCGTGCCTGCAACACGCCCCATGACCCCGTTCTACCGCTTCGCCGCGCGCGGGGCGATCATCCCGTTCCTCAAGATGGTCTCCCGGCAGACAGTGAGCGGTCTGGAGAACATCCCCCGCGAGGGCGGCTTCATCGCCGTGGCCAACCACCTGACCGACCTCGACTCGCTCACGGCCATGCGAGCCCTGGTCGATGCCGATGTCCCCGTCTACTCGCTGGCCAAGTCCACCCTGTTCAAGGTACCGGTGCTCGGCTCCATCCTGCGGGCCGGCGGCCAGATCCCGGTCCAGCGGGGCACCCAGAACGCGGCCACGGCCCTCAAGGCCGCCAGTGAGGTCCTGGCCGACGGCGGCGCCATCATGATCTTCCCCGAGGGCACGCTCTCCCGCGACCCCCTCAAGTGGCCGATGGTGGCCAAGACCGGGGCGGCCCGGCTGGCCATGACCAGTGGCGCCCCCGTCCTGCCCATGGGGCAGTGGGGGGCCCACGAGATCCTGGACACTTACGGGCGTTCCTTCCACCCCTTCCCCCGCAAGGACGTGCGCGTCACCATCGGTGAGCTCATGGACCTGTCCCACTTCGGGCAGGACACCCAGGACCGCGAGGCCGTGCGCGCCTGCACCGCCGAGATCATGCGTGCCATCACCTCCCTGGTGGAGGAGCTCCGCGGGGAGAAGGCCCCCCGTCCCTTCGACATGCACTACGACGGCGACCCCGGTAAGGGGAAGATCGGCGTGCGCCGCCCCGACCCGTTGCCTGAGGCCGACACTCGGGAGGAGGGGCAGTGAACGGCGTCGAACCCGCATCGAGTGCGCCGCTGCGCCCGGCCGCGGCCGTCATCGGTTCAGGAGCCTGGGGCACCACCTTCGCCAGCCTCCTGGCCCAGGCCGGTACGCCCACGACGATCTGGGCCCGACGCCGGGAGGTGGCCGAGGAGATCAATGCCGGCACCAACGAGCGCTACGTCCCCGGTCACCGCCTGCCGCAGGGCCTGAATGCGACCACCGACCTGGCCCAGGCCGTCACGGGGGCGAGCATCGTCGTCGTGGCCGTGCCCTCCCAGGAGGCCCGGAGGGTCCTGGAGCCCCTCAGGGGCGCCCTGGCCGACGACGCCGTGGCCGTCTCCCTCATGAAGGGCATCGAGCTGGGTACCGGGCTGCGCATGAGCGAGGTCCTGGCTGAGGCCCTGGGCATCGACTCCTCCCGCGTTGTGGTCGTCTCCGGCCCCAACCTCGCCGACGAGATCGCTGCGGGCCAGCCCACCGCCACCGTCGTGGCCGCCGACGACGAGCAGGTCGCCGCCCGGATCGCCTCACTGTGCGCCACCGGCACCTTCCGTCCCTACACCAACACCGACGTCCTGGGCGTCGAGCTGTGCGGGGCGGTCAAGAACGTCATCGCCCTGGCCGTCGGCGCGGCCGCGGGCCGGGGCCTGGGGGACAACTCCAAGGCCACGATCATCACCCGGGGCCTGGTGGAGATCACCCGGCTGGGCCTCAAGCTCGGGGCTCGCCCGGAGACCTTCTCCGGGCTGGCCGGCATGGGGGACCTGGTGGCCACCTGCTCCTCGCCCTTGAGCCGCAACCAGACCTTCGGCCGCCACCTCGGCGAGGGGATGAGCGTGGCCGAGGCCGCTGCGGCCTCCCGAGGCGTGGCCGAGGGCGCCAAGTCGGCCCGCGCCGTCCTGGACCTGGCCCGGGCCCACGGCGTGGACATGCCCATCACCGCCGGGGTCGTCACCGTCGTCGAGGGCGCCGCCAGCGTTGCGCAGGTCACTGACGCGCTATTGGCTCGTCCCCGCAAGTCCGAGGGCGTGCACGCGGCACCGTCGCAGGCCTAGCCTCCCAGGGGTGTGGAGGCCTGCTTTATCCCGGGTTCGTTGTGCATTATCAGTATGTCGGGCGCAGCGCGGTAGCGTGGGACCTATGACAGCCCTCCAGGAAACCGGCCCCTCCGTGCCCAGTTCTGACAAGTCCACCGTGCGTGTTGCCGTCGTCTTCGGCGGACGCAGCGGTGAGCACACGATCTCCTGCGCCACCGCCGCCGGTGTCCTGTCAGCCATCGACCGCGACCGCTACGAGGTCCTTCCGGTGGGCATCACCCCCGAGGGCCAGTGGCTGCTCGTCGAGGACGATCCGGCCGCCCTCGAGCTCAGCGACAACCGCCCCCCGGTGACCATCACCGCCGAGGGCCTGGGACGGGGGAGACTCACCGCACCCCTGGGAGGCGGCGAGCTCACGGTGCTCGGCCCCACGGGGCCTGAGATCCTGGGGCGGGTCGATGTCGTCTTGCCGCTGCTGCACGGGCCCTACGGCGAGGACGGGACCATCCAGGGCATGCTGGAGATGATGGGCATTCCCTACGTCGGCTGCGGGGTGCTGGCCAGTGCCGCGGGCATGGACAAGCAGGTCACCAAGGTGCTCCTGGGGGCCGCGGGCATCGCCACGGCGCCGCACGTCGTCGTCGGCCCCCATGCCTGGAAGCGCGACCCCGAGGCGATCCTGGAGGCCTGCCGGTCCCTGACCTACCCCCTGTTCGTCAAGCCCGCCCGCGCCGGCTCCTCCCTGGGCATCAGCAAGGTCGACCGCCCCGAGGACCTGGCCGGGGCCATCGAGGCGGCCCGCGCGGTCGACCCCAAGGTCCTCGTGGAGAGCGGCATCGTGGGACGCGAGGTCGAGGTCGCCGTCCTTCAGGGCCGCGGCGACGACGCCCCCCGGGTGGCCGAGCCCGGCGAGATCGCCATGGACGCCTCCCAGGGCGCAGGCGAGTTCTACGACTACGAGACCAAGTACCTGGCCCACGACGCCGTGGCCATGGTGTGCCCGGCGCGCATCAGCCCCGAGGCGCGCGATCTCCTCATGGACACCGCCGCCCGGGCCTTCGAGGCGCTCGGCTGCGAGGGACTGGCCCGGGTCGACTTCTTCCTCACCGATGCTGGTGAGGCAGTCGTCAACGAGATCAACACGATGCCCGGATTCACCCCCTTCTCCATGTACCCCTACATGTGGCAGGTCTCCGGCCTGGGCTACACCGAGCTGGTCTCCGAGCTCATTGAGCTGGCCGTGGCCCGCTCCACCGATGTCAACCGCTGAGCCGGCCCCGGCCGGCGCAGAGGCAGCGGGGCAGGGCGCACGGGTCGGTGACCTCAGCGAGGAGGAGCTCCTCGCCGTCATCACCCCCCTCCTGCCCCGCGGCCCGCAGACCCCCGTCGGCACGGGGGACGACTGCGCGGTCCTGTCCTTCCCAGACTCGCGCACGGCCGTGAGCACCGACGTCCTGGTCGAGGGGCGTCACTTCCGCACCCAGTGGTCCACAGGCCGCGACGTCGGGGCTAGGGCCGCGGCCCAGAACCTGGCCGACGCCGCCGCCATGGGGGCCAGGCCCGTCGCGCTGGTCGTCGGCCTGGTCATGCCCGCGTCCACCCCGGTCGGCTGGGTACGGGACTTCGCCCGAGGACTGGCCCAGGGCTGTGAGCCCTGCGGGGCGGGCGTCGTGGGCGGTGACCTCAGTGGCGGTGACTCGCTGATCGTGTCCGTCACGGTCCTGGGCGACCTCGAGGGCAGAGCCCCGGTTCTGCGAAGCGGAGCCCGGCCCGGCGACGCCGTGGTGCACGTCGGAACCCTGGGGCGCAGCGCAGCGGGACTCGCCCTGCTCAGTGCGGGCTCTGACTGCGCATCAGGTTCGGGAGCCGTGGTTCATTCAGGCCAGGAGCACCCACAGGCGTGGGCCTGCATCGAGGCCTTCCGCGCCCCCGCCCCGCCCCTGGCCGCGGGCCGCGACCTGGCACGGGCCGGCGCCACCTCCATGCTGGACGTCTCCGACGGGCTGCTGCGGGATGCCGGTCGGATCGCCCGCGCCAGCGACGTCGTCATCGACCTCGACGATCCTGGCGACCTGCCGGACGCGTCCTTCCTCGAGCCGGTGGCTGCGCTCGTGAGCGGCTGTGACGGATCGGCCGCTCACGCCCTGGCTCGCAGCTGGCTGCTCACCGGGGGAGAGGACCACGGACTGCTCGCCACCGTCCCGGCGCACGCCCATGACCAGCTGCCCGACGGCGCCCGGGTGATCGGCCGGGTCCTGAGTCCGCAGTCCTCACCGGCCCGGGTACTGGGGCACCGACCGGGTGTCCTGCTGGCAGGAGAACCCGCGCGGGAGCATACCGGCTGGGACCACTTCTCCCACGCATGACGGGGCGTCACCCGTTGAAGGACACGGGGAACGACATGGGGTACGACAAAGGCCGCCGACTGCTTGCGCAGCGGCGGCCTCGTGCTCGAAGGACTCGAGATGATGCGCTCAGATGTTGCGCGTCACCTTCCCGGCCTTGAGGCAGGACGTGCACACGTTGAGGCGCTTGGGGGCGCCATTGACGAGAGCACGCACACGCTGGATGTTGGGGTTCCACCGGCGGTTGGTCCGCACGTGGGAGTGCGAGACGCTCTTGCCGAAGATGGGGCCCTTGCCGCAAACGTCGCACACAGCAGCCACGGTCTCACTCCTGATCTTCAATGCTTCAACGCTCAGGCCGATGCCTGGCGCCAGGTCTTACCGCCCAGGCGCGGGGCGCCGGGCAACCCGAACACAATAGCGGACCCGTGTGCGGCGCCCCAAGCCGCCTTAGCGTGCGTTCGGGCACATGCTGCTCTGTATGGAACCCGAGGAGTAAGGGTAGAGTGAGTCGATAGTGTGTTGTATCTCACTGATCAAAGAACGTGTGTCTCAGGTGGGTGTGGTGGTAGCGGCCTGACCAGCGTGCCGGTGGCCTGAGTGCCCTTTCGGCTCTGCGTCGCTGAGAGCACGGTCCTTGTCCGTGCGCCTCGCTCCGGTGGGAGGAATGTGCCTGGGACGGTACTCTGAAACCACATATCAAACCAAAGGCTCGGCCCAGCCATGAACCAGGCTCGCTGAACGCCTGCACATATGCAGATCATGCAATGGAACAGAAGGTGTTCACAGCGTGACACAGATGGTGCTGGTCGTAGCCAGGATCCAGGGGAGGCGAAGATGGCGCAGTCTCAAGGACATCGCCCCGTTACCCCTGTCTCAGGGACCCATGTGCTGCAGGGGGCCGCAGTACGCCGCTGGATCGCGCTGGCGGAGATCGTTGCCGACCAGACCCGGGACCTGGTGGATGTCCTCAATGTCTTCCCCGTGCCGGACGCGGATACCGGAACCAACGTCCTGCTCACCCTGCGCTCGGCCTCCGACGCCCTCCACCGACTGGGGCGGGCCGCTGACGCCGCCCAGGTGGCCCGCGCTGCAGCCGACGGCGCCGTCCGGGGAGCCCGAGGGAACTCGGGTCTTCTGATCTCCCAGGCCCTGGCCGCCTTCGCAGACGTCTGCGCCGAGGCCCCTGACCCCACCGGCCTGCGTCCCGTCGAGCTTGTCCACGTCTACGAGGCCATGGCGGACACCACCTGGGCCGCGGTCTCACGCCCGGTCTCGGGGACCCTGCTGTCAGTCGCCCGGGACGCGGCCACGGCGGCCCGCTCCGCCCTGGAGGAGGCGACGGCGAGCTCGCCCGCCACCCTGAGCCTCATCGCCTCCGCCGCCGCCTTCGGCGCCCAGGAGTCCGTTGTGGAGACCTCCGGCCTCGGACACGGCCCGGTGGATGCCGGGGGAGCGGCCTTCATGCTGCTGCTGACCTGTCTGTCGGACACCATCGACGCGATGCAGGACGCCGGCCGCGGGGCGACTGAGGCCCCAGAGCTGCGCCAGGGCCACGAGGACGCCGACGAGCACGCCCCCTACACCGCCGTCGCCCGCCAGATGCTCACCGATCTGGCCGCCGGCGGGGTTCCGCACAGCGTCGGTCCCGAGCCCTTGGGCATGTCCACCGGCGAGTTCGAGGTGATGTACCTGCTGGAGGCGACCGCGGTCCAGGCCGGTCAGCTGCGTCGGGATCTGGAGAGCATCGGCGACTCCGTGGGCGTCGTCGGCACCCCGGACGCCCTGGGGGTGGGCCTCTACCAGGTCCACGTCCACACCGACACCCCGCGTGCCGCACTGCCGCACGCGGGCCGTGCCCGGCAGATCTGCATCCACCACCTCCACCCCACAGCCCTGGTGAGCCCCACGGACGAGCCGCCCTCTCCGTGGGAGGCGTTCGACTCCGACCCCACGGGGCACGTGGTCTCCTTCGAGCGTCTGGCTGCGCGCCGGGCCGAGCGCAAGGCGCAGTCGGTGCGCATGCACCCCTCCCAGGCGGCCGCTCCCCGTCCCGCACCGGCGCAGGCCCCGCATCTGGCCGTGCGCTCACGGCAGTCCGGTGTCGGTGTCATCGCCTGCACCCGGGCTCCCGGGCTCATCGAGCAGCTCGCCCGCTCCGACGCCGCCGTCGTCCTCAACCCGGACCGGGAGGGGATCGCCCGTGCCGCAGCGGACCTGGGGTCCTCCCAGGTCATCGTGCTGCCCTGTGACGCCGCCTGCACCGAGGCGGCCCACGACGCCGCCCGCTTCCTGGCGGCCCGCTCCGCCGTCTCCACCGTCCGCCCTCCGGTGGGTACCACCCGCAAGACGGGCGCCGCTCGAGAGACAGCCCGCGCCGGGGTGTCCTCGGAGCGTTATGAGGCCGAGGGCATTCAACTCCTCGTATGCGACACCGACGACGAGGCCCGGGTCCTGGCCGCCGCGGTGGCCCTTGCCGGCAGGGGCGAGGAGGCAGAGCTGGCCGAGCTGGCCCGCCGCGCCTGGAGCGCCGCCGCGGGGTTGCGCACCATCGCCCTCAACGGAGCCCAGGCCGACGGTGAGGCCGTGGCTCGCGCCGTGGCCTCGGCGCTGCGGCCCTCCGATGAGCTGCTCACCGTCATCACCGGCCGCAATGCCGGCCGCGACGTCGGTGCCCTGGCCGCCAGCGCGGCGGTGGGGGCCCGGGGGCACGTGGTCGGCGAGGATGTGGAGGTCGCTGTCCATGCCGGCGGCCAGGAGCACCCCGACGTCCTCATCGCCATCGAGTAGCCCTCTCTGCGCGCTGCCATATCTCGAGGTGCCCGCATATGCAAGCGCCTCGGGTCATGAAGGGCTCCCAGGCTTCTTCGTCATAGGGTGGGGCCGTGTCCGGCTCGTCTGATCGCTCACCCTGCACGCCCCGTCCTGGCAGCGTCGGCCTGCTCGAGCGTCCCGTGACCCGGCTCGTGGGCAAGCGCACGGCCGCACAGCTCGCCAAGCAGGGGGTGGAGACCGGGGCGGATCTGCTGCGCCTGCTGCCCCGGCGCTACGACACCTGGGGGGAGCTGACCGATATGCGCACCCTCGTCGAGGGTGAGCAAGCCACCATCCAGGCCCAGGTCGTGCGCGCCTCCTCCCGGCGCACCCGCTCCGGACGGGTCCCGGCCCTTATGGAGGCCACCGTCACCGACGGCGCCTCCACCATGGACCTCGTCCAGTTCGGTGCGGCCGGCCAGATGCGCGCCCGAGCCGCCCAGCTGGCCCCCGGAACCACCGTCCTGCTCAGCGGCAAGGTGGGACTCCACCGTGGACGCAAGCAGCTGTCCAACCCGCGCCTGTACGTCCTCGACGAGCTCGATGAGGACGAGCGCGCGGCCCTGCTGGCCCGACCCATGCCCATCTACCCCGGCACGGAGGCCCTCCCGTCCTGGCTGGTGGCCAAGGCGGTGCGCAGCGTCCTGGACCAGCTGGAGCCGGGCGACGTCGCCGACCCCCTCCCCGAGGAGCTGCGGCGCGAGGCGGAGCTGGTCGACGCCTACACCGCCTACCGCTGGGTGCACCGGCCCGAGGACTCCGGGCAGTGGAAAGCCGCCCGGAAACGGCTGCGCCACGAGGAGGCCCTCATCCTGCAGGTCGCCCTGGCCCAGCGTCGAGCCCATCATGAGGCGACATGCACCGCGGTCGCCTGGCCCGTACCGGAGGCGGAGGGCTCCCTGAGAGCGGACCTCGACGCCCGCCTGCCCTACGACCTGACCGCCGGGCAGAAGCGGGTCGGTGAGGAGATCTCCGCCGACCTGGCCCGCACCGTTCCCATGCAACGCCTTCTTCAGGGCGACGTGGGAAGTGGAAAGACCCTCGTGGCCCTGCGCGCCATGCTCCAGGTGGTCGGAGGCGGCGGGCAGGCCGCCCTCCTGGCCCCCACCGAGGTCCTCGCCGCCCAGCACCACTCCTCACTGGAGGCGGTCCTGGGGCCCATGGCCCGCCTCGGGATGCTTGGCGGCGCCGAACGCGCCACCCGCGTCCACCTGCTGACCGGCTCCACCCCCGCCGCTCAGCGCCGTCGGATCCTCACTGAGCTGGCCGCCGGTGAGCCGGCGATCGTCGTGGGGACCCACGCCCTGCTGTCCGACACGGTGCAGATCCCCTTCCTCGGCCTGGTCGTCGTCGACGAGCAGCACCGCTTCGGCGTCGCCCAGCGCGACGCCCTGCGCGAGCGCGGCGGTCTGACCGACCCGGCCACCGGACAGACCCACACGCCCCACCTCCTGGTCATGACCGCCACCCCGATTCCGCGCACCATCGCCATGACGGTCTTCGGAGACCTGGCCACCTCCGTCCTGGACGAGCTGCCCGCCGGGCGCAGCGCCGTACCCACCCACCTCGTCCCGTGGTCGCGCACCTCCTGGGTGGAGGGCATCTGGCGGCGTGCCGCCAAGGAGGTCGCCTCCGGGGGGCGGGTCTACGTCGTGTGCCCACGGATCGAGGTCGACGACGAGCCCCGGCAGGCGCCGATGGACGGCGCGGCGGCTGTCGAGACCGATGACGGGCCGAAGCAGGAGGCGCTCGCGGAGGAGGGGGACGGCTCGCATCCCGACCGCCCGCTGGCCGCCGTCGAGGACTGGAGGCAGCGACTGGCCGGCGAGCCCGCTCTGGGGGGCATCGGCGTCGGGGTTCTCACTGGACGCATGAGTGGTGAGGACAAGGCGGCCGCCATGGCCGACTTCGCCTCGGGCAACACCCCGGTCCTGGTGTCCACCACTGTCATCGAGGTGGGGGTGGACGTACCCGAGGCCTCCATGATGGTCATCCTGGACGCCGAGCGCTTCGGACTGTCCCAGCTCCACCAGCTGCGCGGGCGGGTCGGGCGTGGCAGCAGGCCGTCCCTGTGCGTGGCGGTCACCGGTGCACAGGTCGGCTCCATCGCCTTCCACCGGCTCAAGGCCTTCGCCTCCACTACGGACGGATTCGCGCTGGCCGAGGCCGACCTCGAGCTGCGCAGCGAAGGTGACGTCCTGGGGGCCTCGCAGTCGGGGCGCACCTCCGGGCTGGACCTGCTGCGCGTGACCCGCGATGCCCGCCTCATTGCCACCGCGAGGCGTCAGGCCGAGCGGATCGTGGCCGCCGATCCTCAGCTGAGCGACCACCGGGCCCTGGCCGCAGCGATCGTCGAGCGCCTCGATGAGGAGTCCCAGGCCTTCCTCGAAAGAGCTTGAGGCACCAGGGTGAGGGTCGAGGAGTGTCCCCGGCTCAGGCCGGTTCGGCGAACCAGACCGTGGTCTCGCCGTACCGCTTGTCCGCGAAGCGCTCCAGCCCCGCCGGCCAGGTGGGTTCCGGTGAGCGCGTCGAGCGCTCGACGACGACGACGGCGCGCGGCGCCAGCCATGGATCCTCGCTGCGGACCAGGGCAGTGAGGATCGCGGTGAGCTCCTCCTCGCTCAGCTCGTAGGGAGGATCGATCAGTACCAGGTCCGCCGGAGCGCC
The DNA here is from genome assembly GCF_001807465.1 of Actinomyces sp. HMSC08A09. Lineage (NCBI taxonomy): Bacteria > Bacillati > Actinomycetota > Actinomycetes > Actinomycetales > Actinomycetaceae > Actinomyces > Actinomyces sp. HMSC08A09. The sequence goes on from NZ_KV789133.1 coordinate 62,529, forward strand.
CGCCGGGCCGGCCAGGAAGGCGGCCGCCTTCGCGGTCACCGCCGATACCCCACTCAGGCCCAGTGAGTGGATGTTGCGTCGGCAGGTCTGCGACGCACCGCGCGAGGAGTCCACGAGCGTGACCTCGTCGGCTCCCCGGCTCGCGGCCTCCAGGCCCAGGGCCCCCGAGCCTGCGCACAGGTCCAGCACCCGAGCGTCGTCGAGCACCCCGTAGTGGTCGAGGCGGGCGAAAAGAGCCTCGCGGACGCGCTCGGAGGTGGGGCGCGTCCCGGACCGGGGCACCTCGATCCTGCGTCCGCCCACGGTTCCGGCCACGATCCTCGTCATGGGGAAGACCCTACCCGGCCGGCAGGCCGCGTCCCCTGTGGCCGCGGCGCTCAGCCCTCCTCGGCCGGGGCGTGCTGACCGTAGCCGGTGTCCCGGATCTTGCACGCGACCGCCTCGATCTGCTCGTCGGTGAGGATCTTGGGGGTGCCGACGGCGAGCGTGCGCAGATAGAGCTCGCAGACCCACTCCAGCTCCTGGGCCAGGACGTAGGTGGAGGCCAGGTCCGGGCCGGTCACCACGGATCCGTGGTTGCTCATGAGGGCCGCGGTGCGTCCCTTGAGGGCCTTGGCGACATTGGCGGCCAGCTCGGGGGAACCGTAGATGGCGTAGTCGGCCACCCGCACGTCGCTGCCGCCGAACATGCAGATGTAGTAGTGCACGGCCGGGAGCGCGCTCACGCCCTCGAGGCTGGCCACGGTAGTGGCCGCATAGGAGTGGGTGTGCACGACCGACATCTGTCCGGTCGCCCGCAGCGCGGTCAGGTGCAGGTCCAGCTCGCTGGCGGGCTTGAGCGGCCCCTCGACCTGCTTGCCGGTGGCGTACTCGACCACGGCGACCAGGTCGGGGCGCATCTCCTGGTAGGGCAGCCCCGAGGGGGTGATGGCGACCAGGTCCCCCTCCCGAACGGACAAGTTACCGGCGGTGCCGACGACCAGGCCGTCGTCGGACAAGTGGGAGCAGGCATCGGCGATCTGCTGTCGAGCGTCGTTGAGAAGCATGATGGGCTCTTTCCCCGGGGCGTACCGCTGCGCGCCCCGTTGCGTCAGAAGTGGTACCGAGGCATCGTCTCATGTTGGCGCTCTCATGTCTACGATTTCGCGTTTCTGTTTTCATGCTTGACATGACCGTTCGGTCAGGGGCATCATATGTTTGCGCTCACATTGATGTGGGTCCTGGTCATCGTCGCCCAGTGAAAGGAAACTTGCCATGTCCGCTGCGTCCTACCCCGCCATCGGAATCCGTCCCCTCATTGACGGACGTCGTCGTGGCGTGAGGGAGTCCCTCGAGGACAAGACCGCTCAGCTGGCCAAGGATGTCGCCGAGCTCATCTCCTCGCGCCTGACTTACCCCGACGGCAGCCCGGTGCGCTGCGTGGTCTCCGAGACCGCGATCGGTGGCGTGGCCGAGGCCAACCGCTGCAAGGAGCAGTTCCGCACCGAGAACGTGTGTGCCGACCTGACCGTCACCGCCTCCTGGAACTACATCACCGAGGTCCTTGACCTCGACCCCTCCATCCCGCACGCCATCTGGGGCTTCAACGGCACTGAGCGCCCCGGGGCCGTGACCCTGGCCGCCGCGGCCGCCGCTTACAACATGCTGGGCATCCCCTGCTTCGGCATCTACGGTCACGACGTGCAGGACGCCGACGACTCGGGCCTGACCGACGACGTCGTCGAGAACATCCTGCGCTACGTGCGCGCCGCCCTGGGGGTCGGCCTCATGAAGGGGCGCAGCTACCTCTCGATCGGGACCGTCTCCATGGGGATCGCGGGCTGCCGCGTCCCTGAGCAGTTCTTCGTCGACTACCTGGGTATGCGCGCCGAGTACATCGACATGATCGAGATCGACCGCCGTATCGCGCACGGCATCTACGACCACCAGGAGTACGAGACCGCCCTGGCCTGGGCCCGGGAGCACCTCACCATCGGGGAGAACCGCAACCCCGAGGCCAACCGCTTCACCCAGGAGGAGTACGACGAGCAGTTCGACTACTGCATCAAGATGCTCCTCATCGGCCGCGACCTCATGGAGGGCAACCCCGCCCTGGCCGAGTTGGGCTTCGTCGAGGAGGCCGAGGGCCACGACGCCATCGCGGCGGGCTTCCAGGGGCAGCGTCAGTGGACGGACTACAAGCCCAACGGCGACATCCTCGAGACCTTCCTCAACACCACCTTCGACTGGAACGGCAAGCGGCCCGAGAAGGTCTTCGCCACGGAGGGCGACGCCGGCAACGCCGTGGCCATGCTCTTCAACTCCGTCCTGACCCACCGTCCCCAGCTCTTCAGCGATGTGCGCACCTACTGGAGCCCCGAGGCCGTTGAGCGGGTCACCGGTTACAAGCTCGAGGGACGCGCCGAGAACGGCTTCATCGACCTGCGCAACTCCGGGGCCACCACGCTCAACGCCACCGGTGAGGAGAAGGACGCCGAGGGCAACCCCATCATCAAGCACTGGTGGGAGATCACCGAGGCGGACATCGAGGCGGATCTGAAGGCCTCCACCTTCCACGCCGCCACCCGCGAGTACTTCCCCGGAGGCGGCTTCTCCACGCATTTCACCACCGCCGGCGGCATGCCCGTCACCGCGACCCGCCTGAACTTCGTGGCCGGCCAGGGACCGGTCCTCCAGATCTCCGAGGGCTGGACCGTGGAGCTGCCCGACGACGTGCGCGACCAGATCGTTAACCGCACCGACCCGACCTGGCCGACGACCTTCTTCGTCCCGCGCCTGACCGGCCAGGGCGCCTTCACCTCCGTCTACGACTGGATGGCCAACTGGGGCGCCAACCACACGGCCACCGGCTACGGGCACTTCGGCGCCGACCTCATCACCCTGGCCTCGATGCTGCGCATCCCCGTCTACATGCACAACGTCGAGCGCGAGAGGATCCTGCGCCCCAAGGCCTGGGTGCCCTTCGGTACCGCCGAGCCCGAGAGCGCCGACTTCCGGGCCTGCGCCACTTTCGGTCCTCTCTACCGCTGACGGGTCGCCGCCATGACGAGCACCGACGAGCACCACGCCCTTGCCCTCGACCTCGGCTCCAGCTCCGTGCGAGCGGTCCTGGGGACCTACCGGCAGGGGGTCATCAGCACCGAGGAGGTCTTCCGCCTCCACCACCAGGTGGTGGACGACCACGGCACCCTCACCTGGGATCTCGAGCGCATCATGGATGGTGTTCGTCGGAGCATCGCCATGGCGACGCAGCGCCTGGGGCGGGTCCCCGACTCCATCGGCATCGACACCTGGGGGGTCGACTACGGCCTGCTCGACGCCCACGGAGAGCTGCTGCGCGCCCCTCGTGCCTACCGGGACCGGCGCATGGCCCGCTGGGCCGTGGACCTGGACCGGGCCCTCCCTGTGGAGGCCGCCTGGCGGGAGACCGGCATCCTGCCCCAGCAGATCAACACGGTCTATCAGCTCTACGCGGACCTGAGGCAGGAGCCCGACCTCATCGATCGGGTGGATCGCTTCCTGCCCCTGCCCGACCTCGTGGCCCACCTGCTCGGAGCCCCCGCGCAGGCGGGGCGGGCGATCGCCTCGACCACCGGGCTCGCCTCACCGGGGGCGCGAGAGTGGTCGGCTCGCGTGCTTCAGGCCACCGGGATTCCTGAGGGGTGGATGCCCCCGCTCGTCGACGACGCCACGGTGGCCGGGACGACCCCGGAGGGGATCACCATCGTGCGTCCCGGCGGGCACGACACCGCCTGCGCCGTCCATGCGCTCGGTCTGGCCGGTGACGAGGTGCGCCTGTTCATCTCCTCGGGATCCTGGAGCCTCATCGGGGCGGCGGTTCCCAGCCCCGTCCTGGACGCAGCGGCGCTGCGGGCCGGACTGACCAACGAGGTGCGCACCGACGGAGGCATCCGGCTGCTGCGCAACCTCACCGGCTTCTGGCTGCTCCAGGAGTGCCAGCGAGCCTGGAACGAGCCCGACACCGGTGCACTGGTCGAGGCGGCGGGAGACTGCGCCTCCATCGGGGTCGTCATCGACCCCGATGATGAGCTCTTCGCCAGTCCCGGCGACATGCCGGCCAAGATCGCCCAGTGGTGCCGCAGTCACTACAAGGTGGCTCCCGAGGGGCCGGCGCAGACGGTCCGGCTCATCCTCGAGTCGCTCGCCTGCGCCCACGCCGCCTACGCCCAGGGGCTGCAGGGCGTCGTCGGCGACCAGCTGGACCCGGCGGCACCGATCCACCTGGTGGGAGGCGGGGCTCGCAACAGCCTCCTGCCGGCCATGACGGCGGCGGCCTGCCACCGCCAGGTCATCGTGGGCACGCCGGAGGCCAGTGCCCTGGGCAACATCCTCGCCCAGCTCGAGGCCGCCGACGTCCTCGACCCGAGTGCTCGCGGTGAGGTGCTGCGCCGCAGCATCGGCTCCGTGGAGGTCGAGGCCTCCGGGACCATCGCCGATCCCGGCGCCTTCGACGCCATGCGGGAACGGCTGGGCAACGCCACCGCCGACTGACCGCCAGGCACGTCGAGCACAACCACACATTGAACTGAACACCCACCACACGAAAGGAGCAACGATGCTCCGCAACATTCCCGCCAACCTGTCACCGGAACTCGTCAAGATCCTGCTCGAGATGGGCCATGGGGATGAGATTCTCCTGGCCGATGCGAACTTCCCCGGGCATCACCTCCACCCCACTACAGTGCGGGCCGACGGCTTGGGGATCCCCGACCTGCTGCGGTCCATCCTCACGCTCATGCCCCTGGACCGCTACAGCAGCTACCAGGTGGCCCTCATGGAGACGGTGGGCGACGACCCTCGGCCTCCGGTGTGGGACGTCTACGAGCAGATCTGGAACGAGGCCGAGAAGGATGCCGGACCGGTGAGCGTCAAGACGATTGAGCGCATGGCCTTCTACGACTACACCCCCAGCGTCTACGCCGTCGTCCTCACCGGGGAGACCGCCCTCTACGGCAATCTCATTCTCAAGAAGGGCGTGCTGTGATGACTGCGATCCGTGAGTCCGTGGCTGAGGAGGCCCCCGTCCGGGAGGGGACGGCCAAGCGGGGGTTCCTGTATCCCGGCATGGTGCTGCCCTTCTGTCTGCTGGTCTCCTGCTTCGCGGCGTGGGGAATGGCTGGAGACATGACCGCACCGCTGGTCAAGGTCTTCCGTTCGGTCTTCTCCATGAACAATGCCCAGTCCTCCTTGGTGCAGTCGGCCTACTATGGGGCTTACTTCTGCCTGGCGATCCCGGCGGCCTTCATCAACAGTCGTCTGGGATACAAGGGAGGGGTCCTCATCGGACTCGGCCTGGCCGCCGCGGGGGGACTTTTGTTCATCCCTGCGTCCCACGTCATGACCTACTCGATGTTCCTGGCCGCGTTATTCACCCTGGCCTCAGGGCTGTCCATTCTGGAGACCAGCGCCAACCCCTTCGTCATGTCGATGGGGCCGGAGCACAATGCCACGCGGCGTCTCAACTTCGCTCAGGCCTTCAACCCCATTGGATCCAACCTTGGGGTGCTGATTGCGACGACGCTCATCCTGCCCTACGTCAATCCCGCGACGGCGGAGCAGCGAGCGTCCATGAGTGAGGCCGAGCTGCTGTCCACCCGCTCCTCCGAGCTGCAGGCCGTCATGGGGCCCTTCGTGGCACTCAGTCTGTTCTACATCGCTCTGGCGGCGTCGATCGCCTTCGTCAAGGTGACCGAAGCGCCTGTGGCCACCTCGGGGCAAACGGCTTCATCGGGTGGACGGCTCGCGCGACTGCTGGGCAATAAGCGCTACAGCTTCGGGGTGGTGGCCCAGTTCTTCAACATTGCGGCTCAGACTTGCATCTGGACCTTTACCCTTCACTACGTCACAGATGCTCTGGGGGTGTCGGACAAGGTCGCCGGATACTGGTTGCAGGCGAGTCTCATCGTCTTCCTGGTCTTCCGTTTTCTCATGGTGGGGCTTATGGGACGATTCGATGCCCGCAAGCTCATGATCGTCATGTGCCTGTTCGGTGTCGGTCTGTCGCTGTTCGCTATGGTGAGTGTCAATATCGCTGGAGCCGTTGCAGTGGCGATGATGTCGGCCAGCATCTCGCTGCTGTTCCCCACCATCTACGGTGAGGCGCTCAAGGGATTGGGGGAGGACACTAAGTTCGGGGCCGCCGGTCTGGTCATGGCCATTATCGGTGGCGCTACGATGCCTCTGGTTCAAGGGTGGATCATGGACCGCACCTCAGCGTCGTTCTCCTATGTGACGGTGGGTGTCTGCCTGAGCATCGTCGCCGCCTACGGGTTCTACACGCTGCGTGCGGACCGCGAGGACGCCGCGACGGTCGCCGTGTCTGGAACCTGAGCGTTCGGTCTCAGCAGGGCGGTGCCGAAGACAACCGCGCCGAAAGACCCTGCTGGTACAGGTGGGGGCTGCCTGGAGCACAGGGAGCCCCCACCCGCACTTCATGACGATGTCACCCGGACGACCGACCGGGCGAGGAGTCTCGAATCACCAGCTGTGGGGTCAGGGTGACCTTGCGAGGGGCGCCACCCTCCATGAGCTCATCGGACAGGCTCAGTGCGGTCCTTCCCAGGGCGTCGAAGTCCTGCGTGACGCTGGACAGGGACGGGGTCGCCCAACGTGCCAGGGGGATGTCATCGAAGCCGACGACGGCGACGTCGTCGGGGATCCTCACGCCGGCGGCGAGCAGCTCATGGCACAACCCCAGGGCGATGTCATCGTTGGCGGCGAAGACGGCGTCGGGCAGACCGCTGTCGAGCAGGCGCCTGGCGACCTTGGCCCCGGCCTCTCCCGTCCAGGCGTCCGTGCCCACCCAGCGGCCGGGAACCCCGGCCTGTGCGCACGCCGCCTGGTAGGCGGCCAGGCGCTCCGAGGCGTCCTGCCAGGACAGGTCCCCGGTGACGTGCAGCAGGCGGTTGCGCCCCTGATCCAGAAGATGCTCCGTGGCCAGCCTGGCTCCCAGGGCCTGGTCGATGGAGACGGTGGCCAGCTCGGAGAACTCGTGCTGCCCCGAGATGATGACCACGACCGGACCGCGGTGGCGCTGGGACGAGAGGATGGTCAGGACGTCGGCGCGCTGGGCCAGGACCACGATGGTCGCCACGCGGTGACCGTGCAGGTGAGCCAGTGCCTGTCGCACGGACTCCGGGTCGCCGCCCTCGGCGGTGGCCAGGACGAAGGTGTCCCCCCGCTCGCGCACCGCCCTGGCGATCGCGGAGAAGGTGGAGGCCATCCCGTGCGACAGCCCGGCCGTCAGCAGGATGCCCACGGCTCCGGAGGATCCCGAGGCCAGTAACCGGGCGGCGAGGTTCGGCTCATAACCCAGCGCCTGAACGGCCGCCAGAACCTTCTGACGTGTCTCGGGACGGACCGACGGGTGGTTGTTGAGTACGCGGGAGACGGTCTGCGCTGAGACTCCGACGGCCTCGGCCACGTCACTGAGGGTCACGCGTGTGGACACAAGGAAAATATAGCAGCGCCGCCCCAGGATCCCGGGGCGCCGCGTTGGCGTGCTGGCGTGGGCGGTGCGGCGCGCGTCCCGCACCGCGGCGGGCCCAGCCAGTAGCGTGACCGTATGAGCCTGGCCGTCTACCCCGGAAGCTTCGATCCCCTCACCCTGGGGCACGTCGACATCGCCGCCCGCGCGACCACGCTCTTCGACGTCGTCGTCATCGGAATCGCCCACAACGCCGCCAAGGCCGGACGCCATCTGCTCGACGCCCACGAACGCCTCCACCTGGCCAGGGAGGCCACCTCCCACCTGCCCGGTGTTGAGGTGGACATCGTCCCCGGGCTCCTGGCCGACTACTGCACTCAGCACGGCGCGAACGCCATCATCAAGGGCCTGCGCAGCGGCAGCGACCTGGACGCCGAGCTGCCCATGGCCCTGCTCAACCGCGACCTGGGGGCGCCCGAAACGGTCTTCCTGCCCGCCTCCGCCGCCTACGCGCACATCTCCTCCTCCCTCGTCAAGGACGTCGCCGGCTATGGCCGGGACGTCTCCGCCCTCGTCCCGCCCGCTGTGGCCCACGCCTTGGCGGTCCGGCTGGCTCAGGCCCCCGGGTCTGCAGCCCACGACGGCGTCGACTCTGGACTCGTCCCGCCCGGGACCCCGCCAAGCCGCTTCGTCGGCGCCGACCACACTCGAGAGGACCTACCGTGACGACCAGCCGCGATGCCGGAGAAGACCTGCTGCGCATCCTCGATGAGCTCGACGAGCTCATCAGCAGCGCCCGATCCATGCCGATGAGCGCCTCGGCGATCGTCAACCGGGAGAACGCCCTGCACCTCATCGACCGGGCTCGTGACGCGGTCCCGAGCGCCGTTCGCCGTGCCGAGAAGATCGTCGCCGATGCCGACGCCGTCCTGGCTGAGGGACGGGCCGAGTCCGAACGGCTCGTCCAGTACGCCCAGGAGGAGTCCGAGCGGCTCGTGGCCGGGGAGAACATCGTGCGCATGGCCAATGACCGGGCCGACAGCATCGTGGCCGCGGCGGAGGACAAGGCCGCCTCCCTGCGTCATGGGGCCGATGAGTACTCCGACCGCACCCTGGCCTCCCTGGAGGCCGAGGTCGCCAAGGTCGCCGAGCAGATCCGCGCCGGCCGCGAGGTCCTGGCCGGCCGCCTGGGCGACGGCGCGGGCCAGCCGGTGGAGATCCAGGAGCCCGTGCGCCGCCGCTCGGGCTGGTCCGTGGACCCCTCCGCCCACTGAACCAGAGGCGCCGCAGCCCCACCGGGTACGCTCGCGCCAGACACCTCGTCCATCACCCCGCCCACCAGCCGCCCAGCACCATGTGCATCACCTGGTACATGACCTGGGCATCACGCGGACATCATGCCGCTGGGGCCCCTCTCGGTCATCGCTGGATGCGGCGCGGTCAACCCGCTGTGGAGGAACCCATGTCAGGACTCGTCGTCGATATCGTCGACCTGCCCCGTGCCACCGGCTCGGTCAAGAACCTGCAGATCCGTACCCCCGCCCCCGCCGACCTGGGCACGGAGGTCATCGGCGTGCCCGAGGGCAGCGACCTCGCCCTCGACGTCACCCTGACCTCCATGGACGACGGCGTCCTGGCGCAGGCCGACGCCGACCTGCACGTCCACGGCGAGTGCGTGCGCTGCCTGCGCGACCTCGATGAGGACCGCAGCGTGAGGATCGACGAGCTCTACCTCTTCCCCGAGGTCATCGAGGCCCAGCGGGCCGAAGGCGATGAGGAGGCAGAGGACCTCCTGGCGGTGGGGGAGACCACCCTGGACCTCGAGCCGGCACTGCGCGACGCCCTGGTGCCCACGCTGCCCTTCCAGCCCCTGTGCCGCCCCGACTGCCCCGGACTGTGCCCCGACTGCGGCAAGCGGCTCGAGGACCTGCCCGCCGACCACCACCACGAGGTCCTTGACCCGCGCTGGTCCGCCCTGGCCGGCCTGCTGGAGACCGAGACCGGTCAGGAGGGCGAGCAGGACGCGCCCACGAGCGGGGAGGAACAGGCCTGATGGCCAAGCGCCGCAGCGCCCCGCCCGCGCGCACCGACACCGAGGCCCTCGTCTACCGCTGGGGGCCGAGCATCGACGCCCACCTGCTCGACCTGGCCCTGACCCACCGCTCCTACGCCCACGAGAACGGCGGCCTGCCCACCAACGAGCGCCTGGAGTTCCTGGGCGACTCCGTCCTGGGCATCATCGTCACCGAGTACCTCTACCGCACCCACCCGGAGGTCCCCGAGGGCCAGCTCGCCAAAATGCGTGCGGCCACCGTCTCCGAGCCGGCCCTGGCCGCCGTCGCCCGCGACCTGGGACTGGGGGAGTTCATCAAGCTCGGCAAGGGCGAGGCGCTCTCGGGCGGGCGGGACAAGGACTCCATCCTGTCCGACACGGTCGAGGCCCTCATCGGCGCCACCTACCTCACCCATGGTCTGGAGGAGACCCGCACTGTCGTCACCCGGCTCGTCTCCCGCTTCCTGGACTCGGCCCGCACCCGCGGCGCGGGCCTGGACTGGAAGACGAGCCTCCAGGAGCTTACCGCCGTCCACCAGCTCGGCAACCCCGCCTACGAGGTCACCGGAACCGGCCCCGATCACCAGCGGGTCTTCACCGCCAGCGCCATCGTTGACGGCGAGGTCCTGGGGCAGGGCACCGGCAGCTCGAAGAAGGTTGCCGAGCATGACGCCGCCGAGGCCGCCTACGCCGCCATCCTGGCCGCCCGGGGCGACGGCGGCCTCAACCTGCCCGGAGTCAACGAGGCCCTGCGCGCTGACCTGCTCACCGGGCAGGGCTCCCAGACGATCTGATGCCAGAGCTGCCCGAGGTCGAGGTGGTGCGCGCCGGTCTCGCCCGGCACGTGGCCGGACGCACCGTCACCCGCGTCGAGGTCCTCGATCCGCGTCCGCTGCGCCGCCAGGACGGGGGAGCGCAGGCCTTCGTCGACCAGCTCACCGGGCGCACCCTGACCGCGGCCGTCCGCCGCGGGAAGTTCCTGTGGTTGCCCCTGGATGACGGACGCGCCCTGTCGGCCCACCTGGGCATGAGCGGCCAGCTGCTCGTGCGCGGCACCACCGCCGCGACCGCTCCTGACGCTGCCCCGGAGTCCCACCGTGCCGCGGCCTTCCTGGCCGATCCGGACACTCTGCCCGGCGGGCGCCCAGCGGACCTGAGTGCTACCGAGCAGCCCCGCTACGTGCGGGACATCTCCACCTCCGCCCACCACCTGCGAGTGCGCCTCCACCTCAGCACCGGCCTCGGCGGCGACAACGGCGCCGATGGTGACGACGGTGCCGGCGCGGCGGTCCTCGACCTGGTCGACCAGCGCATGCTCGGTGGCCTGCACGTCGTCGACCTGACCCCCACCGCTGACGGCGCTCCCGGCGGGATGGGCGACCCGCGGCCGCTGCTGCCCGCCGACGCCACCCATATCGCCCGTGACCTGCTCGACCCGGCCCTGGAGCTGACCGGCCCCACCGGCGTCGTCGCCCGGGTACGCGCCTCGAGGCGCGCCATCAAGACCCAGCTGCTCGACCAGGGACTCGTCTCGGGCATCGGCAACATCTACGCCGACGAGGGCCTGTGGGAGGCCGGGGTGCACGGCCTGCGCCCGGGAACCGGTCTCGGCCCACGGGTGGTGGCACGGATCCTCGAGTCCACCGCCGAGGTCATGCGCCGGGCCCTTGAGGTCGGTGGCACGAGCTTCGACGCCCTCTACGTCGATGTCGAGGGTGCCGCCGGGTTCTTCGCCCGCGAGCTGGGCGCCTACGGGCGCCAAGGACTGGAGTGCCGCCGCTGCAAGGCCACCATGGTGCGTGAGACTCTGGGAGGGCGTTCTCACACCTACTGTCCCCGTTGCCAGACCCGTCCGCGCCGGCACCGCTAGGCGCCGCCAGTGCTCGCAGGCAGCCTCCACGACAGCATCACCGCGGAGCTGCCAGGGTTGTGACGTAGGTTTCCATACCCTGGTAATGTCATGAGTATGGCACACACCCCATCGTCGGAGATCGTCCGCGTCATGATCGTGGACGACCACGAGATCGTCCGTCGCGGCATCGCCGAGATCATTGACCGCGCTGATGGGCTCGACGTCGTCGCCGAGGCGGGATCCCGGGCCGAGGCGGTGCGTCGGGCCGAGCTGGTCCGCCCCGATGTCATCCTCGTCGACCTCCAGCTGCCCGACGGCACCGGCATCGAGCTCATGCAGGAGCTGAGGGACTCCGTGCCCCAGGCCCTGCCGATCGTGCTGACCTCCTTCGACGACGACGAGGCCCTGGCCGAGGCCCTGGCGGCAGGTGCCCGGGCCTACCTGCTCAAGACGGTCCACGGTGCCGAGATCAGCGACGTTGTGCGGGCCGTCGCCTCCGGGCGCGTCCTGCTCGACGAGCGCACCGTGACGCGCCGCCGGGCGGACCACGACGACCCCACCGCCGACCTGACCAACGCCGAGCGCAAGGTCCTCGACCTCATCGGCGACGGCCTGTCCAACCGGGAGATCGGTGAGCGGCTCGGAGTCGCCGAGAAGACGGTCAAGAACCACATCACCTCCCTGCTGGCCAAGATGGGTCTGCAGCGACGCACCCAGGTCGCCGCCTGGGTCGCCGGTCAGCGGGCCTCAGGCTGGCGCAACAGCTGACGGGTCCTTCTGCGCGCTGAGCCCGCCACTGAGGGGCGCACGTGGGCTCAGCGCACCCGGCCGCCCCCGTCCAGGGGTACTCGCCAGGTGAAGCAGGTGCCGCGCCGCTCGCCGTCGGAGCGGGCCCGTGGACCAATGACGAAGCTGCCGCCGTGGCGGCGGGCCCGCTCGGCCATGTTGGCCGTCCCCGAACGGCGCGTCACTGAGGGATTCACCCCGACGCCGTCGTCACGGCAGACGATCTCCACCACCGGGCTGCCCCGGAAGGGCTCGGCGTCTCCCGAGGCGTGACCCTCGTCGTCGCCGGGGCCGCAGCACTGCTCCGAGCCCGGCTGCACCCCCTCGATCTTGACGTCCACCGTCACCGAGGAGGCGTGGGCGTGACGGGCCACGTTGCTCAGTCCCTCACGCACGACGGCGACCATGTCGTCGGCAATATCCGGTGCCACGGCGGCGTCGACCGAGGCGATGAGCCGGTCCTCCTCGTCGCGGTCCACCTGGGCCAGACCCCGGCCGTCGACGCTCAGCAGCAGCGAGGGGGCGTAGCCCAGGGCGTTGCGGGCCAGGGAGGCCTCGCGCCGCAGCCGCTCGATCACCCCGACCTCCTCATCGCGATCGCGCAGGGAACGCACGATGGAGCGGATCTGGCCCACGGAGTCGTCCACCGCCTCCAGGGCGGTGCTCAGCACGGAGCACACCGCATCCAGGTCCGCCTGCGCGCTGGAGGCCAGCCGTTCCCGGGCCGCGGAGATCTGCATCCCGGTGGCGAAGAGCTGCTGGATGGCCAGGTCGTGCAGGTCTCGGCCGATCCGGGCCCGCTCATCGAGCAGCGTGGCCATCTCCTCGGCGTGCTGGGCGTCGGCCAGCTCGAAGGCCATGGTGGCCTGTCCCGCCACGAGCTCGGCGATCTCCAGGTCCTGGGCGGTGAAGGGTGCCGCGCCGGGGGAGCGCAGCAGCAGCATCACCCCCACGCCCCGCCCCCGGTGGATCATGGGGGCGTAGAGGGCCGGCCCGAACTGGGCCAGCTGGGGGACCATCAGGTCGCCGTCGCCCCAGGCGTCCTCCAGGGAGTCCACGACCAGGCCGGTCTGATGGGCCAGGGTGGTCAGGGCCCGACCCTCGGGCGGGAAGAAGGTGCCGATCAGCTCCCTGGCGTGCTCGCCGTCGGCGATCTCGCAGATCCAGCGCTCCCCGATGCTGGGCAGGATGAGGGCGGCCGTGTCGGCGTGAGCGACCTGGCGGACACGGTGGGCGATGAGCGTCAGCGCGTCATCCTCCTCGGCGCCCGAGAGCAGTAGCGTCGTCAGCTCCTGGGAGACCACCATCCACTGCTCGCGGTCACGGGCCTCGCGGTACAGGCGGGCGTTCTCCACGGCGACGGCTGCGGCCTGGGCCAGGGTCAGGACGGCGTCGGCGTCCGAGCGGGTGAAGCCCCCCGGCTTGTCACACAGGTAGAGATGTCCGTAGACCTGGCCGTGAAGGCGCAGCGGGGCCGAGAGCAGACTGCCGGTCTCCTCACCCTCGATGGCACCGGTGAAGGCCGATGCCCTGCCCAGGTCGTTGTCGATGACCATCCCGGTGCCCTCGAGCCCGCTGAGCAGGGACTCAGAGGAGGCGTGCGAAGTACCGGCGGTATCGGGGGCGCCGGCCATCTGGGCGAGCTCATCGAGGGTTGCCGTGGGCACCCCGCTGCACAGACCGGTGCCCGAGCTCGCGCCGGAGGGATCGGGCGAGAGGGGGCCGGCCGGGTCAACATCCATGTCCGCGTGGTTGAGCACGGCGATGGTTCCCCACGAGGCACCCGTGATGGAGCAGGCCGACTCCACCAGACGGCGCAGCGCGTCGGGGACCCGCAGGGAGCTGGTCAGGCTCAGGGCCGCCTGGATGAGGGCGACAGTCGCCTCGTCCAGGCTCGGCTGAAGGGCCGACACCCGGCGGCCACGGGTGGAGACCAGCTGGTCGGCGTGGACGGCGTAGGCCAGACGCCCCGCCGCGGCGTTGTCCTCCGAAGAGGTCGCCAGCGCCTCCTCACGTCGCGCCGGGGGGCCGTCGAGCTCCTCCGGGGCGTCCTCGGGCACACCGGGGAAGCCAAGACTCTCGCCGAGAGTGTCTGCTGCGTGCTGCGGGTGGGGTGTCGTCATCGTGCTCAGCTCGTTCAGCTCGTACCGGATACGTGGTCCTGCTGCCTGTCCTGATCCTCCTGGGAGAGCGACCACCGGTAGGTCTCGGAGACGTCCTGGAGCTCGCGGTGGCTGCCTCGGTGCAGGATAGTCGCCGGGGCCTGCTCGCCGGTGGCCTGCGGCCGGTGTCCCATGACGAGGACCTCGTCGGCGTGCTCCAGGGCGCTGAGACGATGGGTGACCAGGAGAGTGCCGCGGCCCTGGTCGCCCGCTGTCAGCAGGTCGGTCACGAGCCGGTCCGCGGTGAGGGCATCGAGATGCTCACCGGGCTCGTCCAGCAGCATCAGGGGAGCCGGAGCCGCCAGGGCCCGGGCGAGCAGGAGCCGACGCCGCTCCCCACCTGACAATGTGGTGGCATCGGTGCCGATGATGGTCTCAACTCCCTCGGGAAGAGCCTCGAGCCACCTCCCCAGGCCGGCCCGCCTCAGCAGCTCGCCGGCCTCGGCGGGGGTGACGTCCCCGCGCGCCACGCGCAGGTTCTCCAGGACGCTGGTGTGGAAGACGTGCGCGTCCTCCGCGGTCAGGCACACCCGGGCCGCCACCTCTGAGTGGACCGCCTGCCACGGGGGGACGCCGTCGAGCGTCAGTGTGCCGCCCCGAGGCTCCAGCAGCCCCGCCAGCGTGGCCAGCAGTGTCGACTTGCCGATCCCCGACGGCCCCACGATCGCCACTCGGCGACCGACCCGCAGATCCAGGTCGATGCCCTCGGCCACCACCGGGCCGCCCGGCCAGCCCACCGCCAGACCCCGTGCCTTGAGGTACGGGCCCTGGGCAGAGGGCTCGGGCAGCTCCAGAGGCGCGGAGGACGTCGCGGAGCCGCTGGCGGCACTGGCCTCTGCGGCCTCGATGAGCTCCACGATGCGGCAGGCGGCGCCGGCCGACCTGACCAGCTGCACGCTGGCCGGGCCGAGCGCTGAGGTGGCCTCGAAGGCGGCCAGTGGAACCAGGACGATCACTGCCAGCCAGACCGGGGCCAGCTGCCCGGAGGACACGGCGCTCACCCCCACCACCAGGTTTCCCAGGACCGCCAGGCCCATGGCGGCCATGTCCACGGCCGCCGCGATCGCGGCCGGTACCGCGGCCCGGTCCCGCAGACGGGTCAGGCTCTCCTCCCGGGAGGCGACCTGGCGCATCGAGCCGGCCAGACGCCCGGAGACGGACAGCTCGGGGGCCCCCTCCAGGACCGCCAGCACCTCCGCGGACAGCTCAGTGGCCTGCCTCTGACGGGCCTGCTCGGCGATTCTCGCCGAACGGATGGTGGCCAACGGGCCCACCAGTCCCGACAGCAGCAGACAGGCCAGCAGGATGAGGCCCGCCGGCCAGTAGACCACGCCGACGCCGAGACATGTGGCTGCGCCCAGGACGGCGGCGACAGCCGCCGGCAGATAGGCGCGCACCACGAGATCCCCGACCGCGTCGATGTCGCTGCCCACTCGCGCCAGGACGTCGCCGCGGCGCAGGCCCGCAACCGTGTCGGTGCGGGCTGAGGCCAGGGACTCGTAGAGGCGGGTGCGCAGAGCGCCCATGCCTCTCAGGGCGGTGTCATGGGAGACGAGCCTCTCGCAGTAGCGCAGCACGGAGCGTGAGATGCCGAAGAGCCGCACCGCCACCGGCGCCACCCCCAGTGCGACGACGTCGGGCATCTGTGAGGCCCGCGCAATGAGCCAGGCCGCCACCCCGGACAGGGACACGGCCGAGGCCATACCCGCCGTCCCGGCGACTACGGCCAGGATGAAGCGTGATCGGTCCAGGTTCAGCAGTCCCACCGCCCGGCGCAGGGAGCGTCGCTCATCAGCGGACAGCGCGGGGGAGAGGGCGGAGGCAGTCGGATGTGCGGGGTTCACGGGGGTCTCAGGGGGCTCAGGGATCAATGTGCTTGCCGTGCTCACAGGGCCTCCTCCTGCGCCGTCGCCGCCTCATGGGCAGATGCCCGGTCAGGTACCCGGTCAGGTACCCGGTCAGGTGTCCGGTCAGGTGCGATGTCCGCCGGCGGTACCGGTTGGCTCGTCACGGCGATGGTCTGCTCGGCCAGGGCCATGAGCGCAGGACGGTGCGCAATGACCACCACCGTGCGCCCCGAGGCGTGCAGCGCACGGACGGCGTCCAGGACGTGGGCCTCACTGGCCGCGTCCAGGTGTGCGGTCGGCTCATCCATGACCACCAGGGGCGCCGTCGAGCACAGGGCGCGGGTCAGGGCCAGACGCTGGCGCTGTCCCACGGATAAACCCACTCCTGCGCTGCCCACCGGGGTCTGCCAGCCCTGCGGCAGGCCGTCGACGACCTCATCGAAGCCCGTGGCCCGGGCCGCCTCGACCAGTACGTCGGGGACCCCCTCCGCTGTGGAGGCGCCTGGCTCGGCATGATCCAGGACGTTGTCCAGCACCGTGCCCGGGGTGATGGTGGGGCGCTGGGGCACCCAGGCGATCTGCTCCCACCAGGTGGCCGGATCGATCTGGGCGAGGTCGACGACGCCGCTGGGGGCGCCGCCGTCCGGCACGATCCTCACCCGCCCCCGGCCGGGGGGCAGCAGGCCGAGGAGGACCTGCGTCGTCGTCGTCTTGCCCGCACCTGACGGGCCGGTCAGCGCCACCAGGCTGCCCGGCCGGATCGAGGCACTGAGCCCGGCGGGGGCCCACGCGCCCCGGGAGGCGACGGACACCTCATCGAGCTCGATCGTCGACGAGCGCAGGTCAGGGGCCGGCAGGTCGCCGTGCTCGGGCACCGGGGTCTGAAGAACCTCGAAGACCGCGTTCGCCGCCGCCACCCCGTTGGCCGAGGCGTGGAACTGGAAACCCACCTGCCGCAGCGGCTGATAGACCTCAGGGGCCACCATGAGGACGAGCAGGCCAGTGAACAGATCCATGCGTCCGGCCACGAGCCGGAACCCGATCTGGACGGCGATGATCGCCACCGACAGCGTCGTGATGAACTCCAGGACCGCCCCCGACAGGAAGGCGACCCGCAAGGTCGACATGGTGGTGCGCCGGTAGGAGCGGCTCAAGGAGCGCACCTGCTCGACCGGTCCCCGCTCGCGCCCGAGGGCCTTGAGCGTGGGCAGGCCCGAGATGAGATCGAGCACCTGATCGCCCAGGACCTGCATGGTCTTGAGACGCTCCTGGGAGACGGACTGGGTCATCCTGCCGATGAGGATCATGAAGATCGGAATGAGGGGCAAGGTGCACACCACGGCCACCGCGGCCGACCAGTCCTGGGTGAGGAGCACCAGCACCGTGGCCGGTGTCACCGTCGAGGCCAGCAACAGCTGGGGAAGGTAGCGGGTGAAGTAGGGCTCGAGGTCGTCCAGCGCGCGAGTCAGAAGAGTGGCCGTCTGCGTCCCGTGAAGCGCCTGCCAGCGGGGGCCCAGTTGGGCCGCGTGCTCCAGAACCAGCCGGCGCAGCTCAACGATGGTCTCCGTGGCGGACCGGTGGGCGTGAACCTCCTGGAGCAGGACCACCAGGGCCCTGGCCGCCAGGACCCCGCCCAGAGCCACCGCCAGTGCCCTGACGGCAGACGGTGCGGCCCCCTCGGAGATGACCGAGGAGACCGCACCGGAGATGAGGAAGGCCTGAACCACCACCAGCACGGCGGTCACCATTCCGGTGACGGCGGTGGCGGCGATGTATCGGCGGGCGGAGCGTGCGTAACGCATCAGCCGGGGATCGAGTGGCTTCACCTGCTCAAGGATAGGGGAGTAGGTCCAAGGGCCCGGAGACCCCCGGCCGATGCGTCGCGCTGTCTGTCAGTACCCGAAATGGGCCTCGGGCTGGGTCGAGTCGCGCACCAGCGTGGGGTGCAGCCCGCCCTGGTCGGGGTTGATGCTCTCAACGCTGATGCGCGAGGCGAAGACCTTGTAGCTCCAGATCGTGTAGGCCAGGACCCCGGGGACGAACACGGCTGCGGCAACGCTCATGATGAGCAGTGTCGTGTCGGCGCTCGCGGCCTGCTGGATCGTCAGCGAGTAGGCCGGGTCCACCGAGGAGCGCATGACGTTGGGGGCCATCGCGGCGAAGATGAAGACGACGGCGAAGGCGATCCCCACGAAGTGCAGGGCGAAGGCCCGCCCCTCGTTCCCGGAGCGTCCCATGAGCAGGGAGCCGATGAGTCCGGCCGCGGCGATGACCAGCGGAATCCAGGACAGAACGTTACCTGAGTAGGCCAGCTGCGCCCACAGCGCCCAGGCGGCGGTGACCGCGGTGGCCGCCGGGGCGAGGCGGTGTGACATCCGCAGCGCGCGCTGCGACAGGTCACCAGTGGTCTTGAGGGCCACGAAGAGCGCACCGTGGTTGAGGAAGAGCAGGCAGGTGACGGCTCCGCCCAGCAGGGTGAAGGGAGTCACCATCGTGAGCAGGCCCCCGGTGATCTGGTGGGCGGCGCCGGGCACCAGGGAGTCGGCCGGCACCTGGGCGGCCGGGACGACGGCGCCGTTGGAGGTCTGGACGACCTCGATGTGCATGCCCTGAACCAGGTTGGCGAAGGCCACGCCCCACAGGATGGAGGGCAGCCAGGCGCTGATCGTGTGGACCCAGTCCCAGCGGTCGCGCCAGGTCTGGGAGTTGACCTTGGGACGCCACTCGATGGCGCACACGCGCACGATGAGGCACAGCAGAATGATGAACAGGACGATGTAGGCCCCGGAGAACAGGGTGGAGTACCACTCGGGGAAGGCGGCGAAGGTCGCCCCGCCGGCGGTCAGCAGCCACACCTCGTTACCGTCCCAGTGGGGGCCGATGGTGGACAGCGTTGCGCGCCGTTCGCGCTCGTCGCGGCCCAGGATCTTCAGAATCATGCCGACGCCGAAGTCGAAGCCCTCCAGGGTGAGGTAGCCGATCCACAGGACGGCGATGAGGATGAACCAGAGGATGCTCAGTGTCATGGAATTTCTACCTTCCTCGGCTCAGTAGGCGAAGGACAGGGCCGGGGCGGCCTCGGAGGAGTCAACGGAGCCGTCGCTGGAGTCCGTGCCCTTGCCGTCCTGGTCGGTCTGCTCGGACGTGCCGGACTTGTCCGGCACCGGGGTACGCACGCCTTCACGGATGTAGCGGCGCAGCAGCACGAACCAGACCACGCCGAGTGCGGCGTACAGCAGGGTGAAGATGACCATGGAGGCCAGCACAGTGCCCGAGGAGACCACGGAGGAGACGCCGTCGGCGGTGAGCATGTAGACCTGGGAGACCGGGTCGGACAGGTTGGGGACGATGACCCAGGGCTGGCGGCCCATCTCACGGAAGATCCACCCGAAGGAGCAGGCGATGAAGGGCAGCCACATGGTCGCCAGCGCCGCCTTGCCCAGAACCGGACGGGAGATGAGTCGGTTGGAGCGGGTCAGCCACAGGGCCAGGGCCCCCAGGGCCATCGAGGCCATGCCCAGTCCGATCATGAGGCGGAAGGACCAGAAGTTCACCATGATGTTGGGGCTGTAGTCGACGGCGTTGCCGCGCGCATCGGTGGTGCCGTACTGCTTGGCGTAGGTGTCACCGGCCTCCTTGAGCCCGGTGATCTTGGCGTTGAAGTCGTTGGTGGCCATGAAGGAGTAGACACCGGGAACCGAGATGAACCGCACCATGCCGTCCTCGTTCTTGCAGTCCCCGAAGGCGGCCACGGTGAAGGGGGCTCCGGCCTCGGTGTGGCACAGGCCCTCGGCAGCGGCCATCTTGGCCGGCTGGTACTCGGCGACCAGCTGACCCTGCATATGGCCGGTGCCGGCGGTGACCAGACCCGCGGCCACCATGGTGACGGCCCCGAAACGAGCGACCCGCCGCCACAGCTCACGCGCCTCGAAGTCCTGCTTGGCCTGGGCGGCCTTGACCATCCACCACACGGACACGCCCATGACGACGGCCGCGGCCACCAGCAGGGCCGAGGAGATGACGTGCAGCACGGTGGTCCACACCAGCTCGTTGGACAGGAGCTTGAGGAAGCCGCTCACCCCGTCGAGCTCGGCGCGCCCCGTCCTGGGGTTGACGACGGCGCCCACCGGGTGCTGCATCCAGGAGTTGGCGGTGAGGATGAAGAAGGCGGAGAAGTTCGTGCCGGCAGCCACGGCCCACATGCACAGGTTGTGCAGCCTGGGGGACAGGCGGTCCCATCCGAAGATCCACAGGCCCAGGAAGACGGACTCCATGAAGAAGGCCAGCAGGGCCTCGAAGGCGAGTGGGGCGCCGAAGATGTTGCCGACGAACCTGGAGTACTCCGACCAGTTCATGCCGAACTGGAACTCCTGAACGATGCCGGTGGCCACACCGAGCGCGAAGTTGATGAGCAGGATCTTGCCGAAGAACTTGGTGGCCACGAGCCACTGCTTGTTGCCGGTCCTGCGCCAGAGCGTCTCCATGAGAGCCACCAGCGGGGACAGTCCGATGGTCAGCGGAACCAGGATGAAGTGGTAGACGGTGGTGATACCGAACTGCCAGCGCGCCAGATCCAGAGAGTCCAGCGCCATGGGAGAGATGGCCATCAGTGCCACCTTTCGGAGATGACGATGAGATCGATAGGAAACCCTGTAGAGCGTTCTACAAGTCAATAGGGTCAGTGTAGGTCATCGATGACGCCATGTCGTGAAACGTGTGGGGCGTGACGCTCCTGAGACATGCGGTCCGACCGGTTCTTTTCTTGTGAGCACATCGCTGGAGAGGTGTTGTCGTGGTAGTTCAACGACTGAACGTTGAGCGGTGTGCATGCCGCGAGAGTGGGCCGAAAGTCCACCACACGACGGCAGGGCTTCCGCGTGTCTGGCTGAGGGGTGGATGGTTGCTGGGTGCGTGATGAGGTCAACGTGCACAGAGACCGGGGGCACCACGAGTCGCACAAGCGCTTATCGGCGTTTGTGTGGGATACTTCGAGCCGGCATCGGGTGCCTCGTACCAGTACCCGGAGCCACGCCTTCCGACCGACCCTGTCCGAGGACCTTGCGCCGCCTGAGTTGCGCCGCTGCGAGCCCGGTCTGTGTGGATGAGAGGCAAGGCGTGCGTCCTCCCGGGCGCGCTCAAGACTTTTTCGCTGCTCCCCTGGGAGCACAACCGCGCTGACGCGTCGAGGGTACGGCGACGGCGTCGGCCCCGGAGAGTGCAAGCCCCATGGCACGTCGCACCACATCAGAATCAACAGAATCCTTCGAGCACGGCGACGGTGAGGCCGTGAGCTCCCCGGCTCCGCGCCGCCGCCGCAGGGTCACCGCGGCCTCGGCCGCCCCCGCACAGGCCCCCGTTGCCGAGCAGCCCGGTTCGGCGGAGAGGTCGGAGACCGTCACCACCTCCGGCCTTGAGGAACCCGGTGTGCAGCAGGCCCCGGCAGCTCCTGCGGCTGATCCGGTCCCGCCGCGTCGGCGCCGGAAGGTTGTCGCGGCCTCCGCCGCTCCTGAGGAGGCTCCCGCCGCCGAGGCCCGTGTCGCCGTCGAGGCCGACGAGCCTGACGAGCCGGGCATGACCGAGGACGCATCGAGCGGCGAAGCCGCGCAGGAGGAACTCGAGGACCAGGTCGAGGAGTCGGCCGAGACCGACGAGACCGACGACGAGGAGGCCGAGCCCCACGAGGGCGACGAGCCCGCCGGCGCGGGCCTCGATGAGGAGGAGGACCTCCAGGTCCCCCGGCTTCCTGCCGCCTCGCTCCTGTTCCAGGCCCCCGACCCCAGCCGGGCCCGTCGGCGCCGTCGGGTCACCGCGGCGAGCGCCGCTCCCCAGGAGGCGCCGACCGCCTCGCGTCACCAGGGCGCCAAGGACGGGACGGATGAGGAGGACGCCGACGCGCGGACCGGTTCCCGGGGACATGACGAGGATGCTGAGGCCGAGTCCTCCCGAGCCGACCGCAGTGGCGGTCGCGGCCGCCGGCGTCGGCGGGCCGCCGCCGGTACCGGGGCCCCGCAGGAGCGCCGCGAGGACTCCTCCCGCGACGAGGCCGACGCCGAGTCCGCCCAGGCCTCGGAGGCTGATGGCTCTGACAGTGCCGATGGAGCCGATGAGGCCCGGGCCGATTCTTCGGAGGACACCCGCGAGGGCGGGTCCCGCCGCAAGCGGCGCCGTGGCGGGCGCGGTCGTCGCTCGCGCTCGCGTGGCGAGGACCCGGCGCGCACCGACGCCGATGATGAGTCGCAGGCGGCGGAGGATGACAGCGCCGATGAGGCTCCCTCGCGCGAGACCTCCTCCGATGCCGCCGCGGAGGCCGCCACGAGCACCGTGTCCGGATCGCGCCGCCGGCGACGTCGCTCCCGTACTCGCTCGGAGGGTGGCGACCTGCGTGACGAGGTGACCGCCCTCAAGGGGTCCACCCGCTTGGAGGCCAAGCGCCAGCGCCGTCGCGAGGGCAGGGCGGCCGGGCGCCGTCGTCCCATCGTCACCGAGGCGGAGTTCCTGGCCCGTCGCGAGTCCGTGGACCGGCAGATGATTGTGCGCGAGTCCGACGGCCTCAACCAGATCGCCGTCCTGGAGGACGGGCTCCTCGTGGAGCACTACGTCTCCCGGCACACCCAGACCTCCATGGTCGGCAACGTCTACGTCGGCCGGGTTCAGAACGTCCTTCCCTCCATGGAGGCCGCCTTCGTGGACCTGGGCAAGGGGCGCAACGCTGTCCTCTATGCCGGCGAGGTCAACTGGGACGCCGCCGGCCTGGAGGGCAGGCCCCGCCGCATCGAGGACGCCCTCTCCAGCGGCGACACCGTCCTGGTCCAGGTCACGAAGGACCCCATCGGCCACAAGGGCGCCCGCCTCACCAGCCAGATCACCCTGGCGGGCCGATACCTGGTCCTGGTTCCCGGCGGCACCATGACGGGCATCTCGCGCAAGCTGCCGGATACCGAGCGCAGCCGCCTGAAG
Source organism: Actinomyces sp. HMSC08A09 (assembly GCF_001807465.1). Lineage (NCBI taxonomy): Bacteria > Bacillati > Actinomycetota > Actinomycetes > Actinomycetales > Actinomycetaceae > Actinomyces > Actinomyces sp. HMSC08A09. The sequence continues at coordinate 85,633 of NZ_KV789133.1, forward strand.
AAGATCCTCAAGCGGATCGTGCCCGACTCGGCCGGAGTCATCGTGCGCACCGCCGCGGAGGGGGCCACCCAGGAGCAGCTGACCGCCGACGTCGAGCGCCTCGTGGCCCAGTGGGAGGCCATTGACAAGAAGGCGTCCTCCGTCATGAAGGGCAGCGGCAAGGCCCCCGTCCTGCTCAAGGGCGAGCCCGAGCTCGCCGTGAGGGTCATCCGCGACGTTTTCAACGAGGACTTCCGCAAGCTCATCGTCTCCGGGGACAACACCTGGTCCACGGTCTCGCAGTACATCGACGAGGTCAGCCCGGATCTGTCCGAGCGCCTCGAGCACTGGGTCGGGCCCGAGGACGTCTTCGCCGCCCACCGCGTCGACGAGCAGCTCGCCAAGGGCTTCGATCGCAAGGTCTGGCTCCCCAGCGGCGGCACCCTGGTCATCGACCGCACCGAGGCGATGACCGTCATCGACGTCAATACCGGGCGCTTCACCGGCGCGGGGGGCACGCTGGAGGAGACCGTCACCCGCAACAACCTGGAGGCCGCCGAGGAGATCGTCCGCCAGCTGCGCCTGCGCGACATCGGCGGCATGGTTGTCATCGACTTCGTCGACATGGTCCTGGAGTCCAACCGGGACCTCGTGCTGCGCCGGCTCGTGGAGTGCCTGGGGCGCGACCGGACACGCCACCAGGTCACCGAGGTCACCTCGCTGGGGCTGGTCCAGATGACCCGCAAACGGGTGGGGCAGGGCCTGGTCGAGGCCTTCTCCACCACTTGCGAGCACTGCAAGGGCAGGGGCTTCATCGTTCACGACGAGCCCGTGGAGAACCAGCAGGTCGACATGTCGGCCTCCGCCTCACGCGGGGGCGGGCGCTCGCGCGGACGCAAGAACCGTGAGGAGCAGGCTGCCGGCGGGGGCAAGAAGGAGACTAAGCAGGACTCTCAGGAGACCAAGGGCTCCAAGAGCCCCAAGGGCTCCGGTCGCGGCAAGGCATCGGCAGGCCGCGACGTCGCCGCATCGCCGGAGCCCGGAGCCGACGACGAGGCCCGGGCGGCAGTGCGCGGCGCTCTGGCCCAGATCGCGGCCGCCGCCGAGCAGGCTCACAAGGACAGCCAGCAGGAGGGGCCGGAGTCTCATGAGGATCAGGGGGCCGTTGAGGCCCCGGAGGCCGGCGTGAGTGACACCGCCGACGCTGCCGCGCAGACCGCGGAGAACGGGCAGCCCGCCGATGGCCAGGATGCTCCGGATGTCCCGGTCGAGGACAAGCCGGTCAAGAGCCGGTCGAGGAAGGCGGCTGACAAGAAGCCGGCGAAGAAGTCCAGTGAGAAGAAGGGCGACAAGGCGGACAAGAAGTCGGGGAGGAAGACCGGCAAGAAGGCCGAGAAGAAGGCTGCCGCGACCTCCGAGGACCCCGCTGAGCCGCAGCCCGGCGAGGCGCCGTCGGAGCCGGCCGAGGACAAGCCGGCGAGGAGGACGCGACGGCGGGCCACGGCCAAGAGCGCCGCGCCCTCACCGGAGAATTCTTCAGACACCCCGGAGGTGTCGGCCTGACGACGTCTCCGTGCCCAAGAACACAGGGGGCGGGGCGGATCGGAGGTTGGTGCTGGCGACATGATCGCCTAGAGTTATCTGCCGGTGCTTCTTGCGCCATTGCCCAGACAGGGCCCTCCCGGCGAGGCCGATCCCGGTCTTGCAGCGAGTGAGAGCCTTTCGAAGAATCTACAGAGATGAGCATTCAAGTGGTCTACGCGATCGTCAAGGCCGGCGGCCGTCAGGAGAAGGTCTCCGTCGGCGACGTCGTGGTTGTCGACAAGCTTGCTGGTGAGATCGGCGACGAGGTCACCCTCGCCCCCGTCATGCTGGTGGACGGCGACAAGGTGACCACCTCTGCCGCCGATCTGGCCAAGTCCTCCGTCACCGCCGAGATCATCGGCGACGAGAAGGGCCCCAAGATCAACATCCTCAAGTTCAAGAACAAGACCGGCTTCCGCAAGCGCCAGGGCCACCGCGCTCAGCTGACGGCCGTCAAGGTCACCGCCATCAAGTGACCGCCCCGGCGTCAGCCAGTACGCGGGCATCCTGAACGCACACGCTCGAGAAGAAAGAAGCCTTCAACCATGGCACACAAGAAGGGTCTTGGTTCCTCCCGTAACGGCCGCGACTCCAACGCGCAGCGCCTCGGCGTCAAGCGCTTCGGCGGCCAGTTCGTCAAGGCCGGCGAGATCATCGTCCGTCAGCGCGGCACCCACTTCCACCCGGGCCGCAACGTCGGCCGCGGCAACGACGACACCCTGTTCGCCACCGCCGCCGGTAACGTCGAGTTCGGCACCTTCCGCGGTCGCCGGGTCGTCAACGTCGTGCTCCCCGAGGCCTGAGCCCCGAGCACATCACCACGTCGCGAGAGGGCGGACGGCACCTGCCGTCCGCCCTCTCGCGCTATCCCGGACTCACAGGAGACCCCATGCCCAGCTTCATTGACCGAGTGGTCCTCCACGTGGCCGGCGGCGACGGCGGCAACGGTTGCACCTCCGTGCACCGTGAGAAGTTCAAGCCCCTGGCCGGGCCCGACGGCGGCGACGGCGGTCATGGCGGTGACGTCGTCCTGACCGTCGACCCCCGGGTGACGACCCTGCTGAGCTACCACCGCTCCCCGCACCAGCGGGCCGGCAACGGCACCCCCGGCATGGGGGACTGGCGCCGCGGTACCGACGGCAAGAACCTCGTCCTGCCCGTTCCCGAGGGCACCGTCGTCAAGGACTCGCGCGGTCAGGTCATCGCCGACCTCGTGGGGGAGGGCACCAGCGTCGTCGTCGCCCAGGGCGGCACCGGCGGACGCGGCAACTTCTCCCTGGCCTCCTCCAAGCGCAAGGCCCCCGGCTTCCACCTCCTGGGAGAACCCGGTCAGGCCCAGGACATCACCTTGGAGCTCAAGACCATTGCCGACGTCGCCCTGGTGGGCTACCCCAGCGCCGGCAAGTCCTCCCTCATCGCCGCCATGAGCGCCGCCCGCCCCAAGATCGCCGACTACCCCTTCACGACCCTCGTACCCAACCTCGGGGTCGTCGAGGCCGGCGACGTGCGCTACACCATCGCCGACGTCCCCGGACTCATCCCCGGAGCCTCCCAGGGCAAAGGTCTGGGACTTGACTTCCTGCGGCACATCGAGCGCTGCGCCGTCATCGTCCACGTCCTGGACTGCGCCACCCTCGAGCCGGGCCGCGACCCCCTCTCCGACCTGGACACCATTGAGGCCGAGCTCGCCGCCTACTCCGAGCGCCTCGGCGAGCAGGAGGACAACCCCTCCCTCACCGGCCGGGTCCCCCTCATGGAGCGCCCCCGCATCGTGGTGCTCAACAAGGTCGATGTCCCCGACGCCGCCGAGCTCGCCGAGTTCGTGCGCGCCGACATCGAGGCCCGGGGACTGCCTGTCCACATCATCTCCGCGGTCGCGCACACGGGGCTGCGCCCCCTGTCCTTCGCCCTGGCCAGTGACGTCGAGCGGGCCCGGAAGGCCGCTCCGGCCACGTCCCAGCGTGACGGCGAGCCCGGTGCGACTGACGGTTCGGGTGAGCCGCGCCCCGTCATCCGGCCCGCGGCGGTCGGGCGCCGGGAGAAGGAGAGCGTCGCCCAGGTGCGTCTGCTGGCCCATCCCAGCGAGGGGCAGGTCTACCAGGTCCGCGGGCAGCGCCCCGAGCGCTGGGTGCGTCAGACCGACTTCACCAATGACGAGGCCGTCGGCTACCTCGCCGACCGCCTGGCCGCGGCCGGGGTCGAGGACGAGCTTGTCAAGGCCGGCGCCCACGCCGGCGACACCGTCCTCATCGGCGAGGTCGATGGGGGAGTGCTCTTCACCTGGGAGCCCACGATGACCACCGGGCCCGAGCTGCTGGGCGCCAGAGGCACCGACCTGCGCCTGGAGACCAGTCGGCGTCGGACCAACGTGGAGCGGCGCAGCCAGTACCACGAGATGATGGATGCCAAGGAGGCCGCGCGCCAGCAGCTGCGCGACGAGGCCGCCGAGGGCCTGTGGACCGACGCCGCCTCCTGGCACGGGGACGACGAGGACTGAGGCGCGAACCCATGACTCCAGCAGCAACCGGTGCCGACTTAGACCACGGACAGGAACGCCCGGAACGCCTGCCTGAGGGGGCCCGCGTCGTGGTCAAGGTCGGTTCCTCCTCCCTGACGCGCGCCGACGGCGGGCTCGATCTCAACCGCATCGATATCCTCGCCGGCCTCATCGCCGGTATGCGCAGTCGCGGCCACGACGTCGTCCTGGTCTCCTCCGGGGCCGTCGCCTCAGGGCTGGTGCCCCTGGGACTGAGCCGGCGCCCCGACGAGCTCAGCCTCCTGCAGGCGGCCGCCTCCGTGGGACAGGGGCGGCTCGCCGCCCGCTGGGAGACCGCGATGAGCGCCTACGGACTGGTGACCGCCCAGGTCCTGCTGACCGCCCACGACGTCGCCATCCGCAGCCACTACCGCACGGTGCGCGCCACCTTCGACTCCCTGCTCTCACTGGGAGCCGTCCCCATCATCAACGAGAACGACGCGGTGGCCACCAGCGAGTTCAGCCTCGGCGACAACGACCGCCTCGCCGCCCTCGTGGCCCACCTGGTGACCGCCGACGTCCTGGTGCTACTCACCGACGTCGACGGCCTGTGGACCGCGCGCCCCGGAACCCCCGGCGCCACTCCCATCCGCCACGTGCGCTCCTCGGCGGACCTGGCGGGGGTCAGTGTCTCCGGGCGCGGTTCCTTCGTGGGAACCGGTGGCATGACCACCAAGCTCCAGGCCGCCACCATCGCCTGCGCCTCGGGCACCACCACCCTCATCGCCCGGGCCGACGACGCCGCAGCGCTCCTGGGCCAGGAACAGGTTCCTACCGACCTGGGCACCTGGTTCGAGCCCACCGGTCCCCACCGCCCCAGCCGCCGGCTGTGGATGGCCCACGCCTCCCAGCCCGACGGGCGCGTTCTCATCGACGCCGGGGCGGCCCGGGCCCTGACCGTGGGGAAGAAGTCGCTCCTGCTGCCGGGCCTGACCGGCCTCGAGGGTGACTTCGAGTCGGGTTCCGTCGTGGACGTCGTCGGCCCCGAGGGCGTCCTGGCCCGGGGGATATGCCGCTACGCCGCAGCCGAGCTGCGCGAGGTCCTGGCGGCCCGGGCCGAGGGCGCCCCCGCCCCCGACCACGTGGCTCCCGTGATCCACCGCGACGATCTGGCTGAGCTGCCCCGCATCGCCGGAGTCTGAGGACACCATCGGCCTCGTCTTCTAAGGTGTCCCCATGAACGACGTTGAGGCCCACGAGCTCGTCACCGCAACCGCCCGCTCCGCCCGGGTGGCGCAACGGAGCCTGGCCAGGGCCCCACGCGCTGTCAAGGACGCCGCCCTGGAGGCCATGGCCCACAGCCTGATCGAGCACGGCGAAGCGATCCTTGCGGCCAACGCCGCCGACCTGGAGCGCGGACGCCAAGGCGGGATGAAGCCCGGCCTCCTTGACCGCCTGGCCCTGGACAGTGGGCGGCTGTCGGCCATCGCCGACTCCCTGCGCGAGGTGGCCGCCCTGCCCGACCCCGTGGGCCAGGTCGTTGACGGCTCGGTCATGCCCAACGGGCTGCGAGTGCGCCGGGTCCGGGTGCCACTGGGCGTCGTCGGCATGATCTACGAGGCCCGCCCCAACGTCACCGTCGACACCGCCGCCCTGGCCGTCAAGTCCGGCAACGCCATCATCCTGCGCGGGGGCAGTGCCGCCCAGGACTCCAACGCCGCCATCGTCGCGGCCCTGCGCAGCGCCCTGGAGGCGCAGGGACTGCCCGCAGACCTCGTCACCAGCGTCGATGCCGCCGGTCGGGACGGGGCCCGCGCCCTCATGCGCGCCCACGGCCTGGTCGACGCCCTGGTGCCGCGGGGAGGGGCCGGGCTCATCCGCACCGTTGTCGAGCAGTCCACCGTCCCCGTCATCGAGACCGGATCGGGCAACTGCCACGTCTACGTCGACGCCAGCGCCGACCTGGAGGCCGCGGTGGACATCATCGTCAACGCCAAGACCCAGCGCGTCGGCGTGTGCAACGCCGCCGAGACGCTCCTGGTCCACGCCGATGTCGCCGCCACCTACCTGCCGGCCGCCGCCCGCGCCCTGTGGGACAAGGACACCGTCCTGCACGCTGACCCCACCGCCCACCGGATCCTGACCGAGGCTGCGACGACCGCTGGACGTGATGTCCTCCTGACCCAGGCCACTGAGGCCGACTGGGACACCGAGTACGGCTCGCTGGACCTGGCCGTGCGCGTCGTGAAGAGCCTGGAGGAGGCCATCGACCACATCCGCGCCCACACCACCGGGCACACCGAGGCGGTCCTCGCCCAGGACGTGAGCGTCATCAACGACTTCATCGCCGGCATGGACTCGGCGGCCGTCATGGTCAACGCCTCGACCCGCTTCACCGACGGCGGACAGCTGGGGCTGGGGGCCGAGCTGGGCATCTCCACCCAGAAGCTCCACGCCCGCGGCCCCATGGGATTGAGCGAGCTGACGACGACGACCTGGATCGTCGAGGGAGACGGCCACATCCGTCCCTGACCCCTCGCGCCCGCGAGTGATGCCGGGCGCCGCGGAGTTGTGCTGATTGCGACAAGCCCGCGGATCAGTTCTGTCACTCCCCGGCGTCGTGCTCCGGTGCTTTGTCCTCTTATTCATGTTACGGTCGACAAAAGTCGGGCAGGTCCCGTCACGCCAGAGCCGGGCAGAAGGGGGACGCTGGAATGGCGAGTCTGCTGCATCGTTTCGGACGTGGCCGCGTCGTGGCCACCACCGTTGTCATCGTGACCGCGGGTCTCCTGCTCGCAGTCACCCGCATGGTCTTCTCCCACCCCGCCGAGTCCGCCAAGGAGCCGGGAATCGTCCTGACAGCAACCCCACGGGTCACCTCGTCCCAGTCCTCTGTGACGGCCACGCAGAGGTCGACTGCCGGCGGTGGTGCCAGCTCCACCCAGCACGAGTCCGGCGGCTCCGCGGCGGACTCCTGGACCTCATCGGACTCCTCGACGCAGGGCCACGCGCCTCAGGCGGTGGAGCCCGACCCGCCTGTCGCCGTCGACCACGGCCATCGCCAGCCGGCCCCCGCCGCACCGGCTGTCCCGGCCGGGACCGCCGCACCGGCCGCCCCCGGACGCACCGAGGTGGACGATGATGACGACGACAAGAAGCCGGCCAGGAACGGTGTGAAGGAACCCGATGACGACGACCGCGACGATGACTGAGCGGACGGCTGACGAGACGGCCGGCGCCGCGGATCAGATGAGCCGGTAGCCCATGCCGCGCACGGTCTCCACCCGCTGCCTTCCCAGCTTGTTGCGCAGGTAGGAGACATAGACCTCCACCACGTTGGAGCCGGGGTCGAAGTCCAGCCCCCACACGGCGCTCAGCAGCTGTTCGCGGCTGAGAACCTGACCGGGGTGGCGCATGAAGGTCTCGGCCAGGGCGAACTCCCGGGCGGAGAGCTCCACGGTCCTCCCCTCCAGCGTCAGGGTGCGGGTGCGCAGGTCCAGAACCATGTCGCGGTGAGTCAGGCGCATCTGGTCGGGGCCGGTGGCATCCGGGCGCAGCCGTACCCGAATGCGGGCCAGGAGCTCTTCGAAGGAGAAGGGCTTGGGCATGTAGTCGTCCGCGCCGCCCTCCAGACCGGCGACGCGATCGGCCACCGAGGAGCGCGCCGTGAGCATGATGACCGGCGTTCCCACTCCTTGGCCGCGCAGCTGCTGGAGCACCTCGAAGCCGTCGATGTCGGGCAGGCCCACATCCAGGATGATGAGGTCGAAGTCCTCCTGGACCGCCAGGGCCACGGCCCGCCCGCCCTCGGCGGTGGTGTGGGGGGTGAACCCGGCCGCCTTGAGGCCCTTGGTGAGGAAGGCGACGATGCGGGGCTCGTCCTCAACGATGAGGATGCGGCTCATGGTGAGTGACTCCTTCGGGAGGCTGTCGGGGGCTGAGCGGGGAGCGAGTCCCCGGCAGGTGCGAGGGCGTCGCCTCGGGAGGAGGCCACGGCGGCGGGGGGCCTGAGAGGGATCACCATGGTGAACACCGATCCTCGGCCCACCTCAGAGAGTATGTCCAGCCTCCCGCCGTGAGCTGCGACGATCGTCTCGACGATACTGAGCCCCAGTCCCGTTCCGGAGGCGAGCTTCTGAGCGCCGGCGGTGCGCTTGAAGCGCTGGCGCACCAGGTCGATGTCCTCGGGGGCGATCCCGATGCCCTCGTCCCTGACCCACATCTGCAGGTGGCCGTCGCGAACGGCCGAGCCCAGGGACACGGTGGAGCAGTGCTCGGAGTACCTCACCGCGTTGGCCACCAGCTGGAGCCAGGCCTGGGTGATCCGGGTGGGGTCGACCATGGCCCGGGTGAAGGCCGCCGACTCGATCTTCCAGCGGCGCTCACCCAGGGCGAGGGACTTGTCGAAGACCAGCTCGGTCAGCTCGGCGACATCCGTGTCCACTGGGGTGACGAAGTCGCTCTGGACGCTCTTGGCCAGCAGGATCAGGTCGCCCACGAGCATTCCCATCCGGTCGAGCTCGTCAAGGGCCAGCAGCTGGGTCTGGCGCACGTCCTCGGGGTCCGCGGGGTCGGTGAGCTCGAGGTGACCGCGGACCACGGCGATCGGGGTGCGCAGCTCGTGGCCGACGTCGTCCAGCAGGTTGCGCTGGGCCTCCACCGAGGTCTGGACCCGGTCGAGCATCCGGTTGACGGCCGCAGCCAGGGCCGTCAGGTCATCCCGGCCCTTGACCGGTACCCGGGTGGTCAGGTCCTCCTCGCCGATGGACTCGGTGGCTCGGCGCAGCTGCTCGATGGGGCGCAGGAGCCGCTCGACGGCGAACCAGGCCAGCCCCGTCACCAGGGCGACGGTGAACACGGCTGCGGCCGCGTAGAAGGCCATGGTGCGCCGGAGCTGGGACTCGGCGACCTTGAGGTCGATGACGTGCACGAGTGCGCCGCGCTGGGCGCCGCCCTGCAACGGGACAACGAGGACCCGGTAGCTCGAGGTGGGGGTGCGCACCGTCTCGATGACGGACTCCGAGGCGGCGGCCTGGGAGGAGACCCGAGTGAGCAGCTCCTTGTCCTGCTCGGGGCGGAAGGAGACGTTGTCCGCGGAGACCCAGGTCAGCTCCGTGCCGGCGTCGGTGCCCACGAAGCCGAGCTCGGCCTCACCGCGCCCCTCGGCAGTGCGCTGGATGTGGGTGCGCAGAACCGCGGAGACGTCCTCCAGGGGCTGACCGCTGGAGGGGTCCTGCCTGTCGGCGGCCAGCTGGCGGATCCGGTCGCGGCTGTGCTCGAGCCGGTTGGTGGCATCGGCCGACACGCTGGAGAGCCCCAGCGCCCACACGATCGCCCCGCACATGACTAGCGCGATGCTCGACACCAGCACGATCGCCCACATGACGCGGGTTCCGATGGTGACGGTACGAGTGGGCAGCAGTGAGGTCACCTCGCCATTGTGCCCGGATCCACTGGGCTCCGCCCCATGGATCCGGGCGCGGGCGGAGCCGGGAGCGGCCCGATTCAGCGTCCCACTCCCGCGTAGGTCCACCCGGCCTCGCGCCAGGCCACCGGGTCCAGGGCGTTGCGTCCGTCGATGATGACGCGCTCGGCGACGCCGGTGGCGGCCTCAGCGGGGTCGAGGGCCACGAACTGGTCCCACTCGGTCAGCAGCAGGACGAGCTCGGCTCCCTTGAGCGCGGCGCGGGGGTCGTCCTCCAGGGTGAGGTGGGGGTGGGAGCGGGCCACCACGGGCAGGGCCTGTGGGTCGCAGACGGTGACCTCGGCCCCGAGGTCGGCCAGACGGGAGGCGACGTCCAGGGCGGGGGAGTCGCGTACGTCGTCGCTCAGGGGCTTGAAGGCCGCCCCCAGGATGGTGATCGCCCGACCGGACAGGTCGCCGCCCACGTGGGTGCGGGCCAGCTCGACGATCCGGTCGCGCTGCTCGCGGTTGATGGAGTCGACCCGGCCCAGCAGGTCCGCCAGGTGCACGGCGCCGTGGAGGTCGGCGCTGGCCCGCAGCGCCCGGATGTCCTTGGGCAGGCAGCCTCCGCCGAAGCCGACGCCGGCCTGGAGGAAGCGCCTGCCGATGCGCGGGTCGTGGCCGATGGCGTCGGCCACGACGGTGACGTCGGCCCCGGCGGTGTCGCACAGGTGGGCCATGGCGTTGATGAAGCTGATCTTGGTGGCCAGGAAGGAGTTCGCCGCGGTCTTGACTAGCTCGGCGGTGGGGTAGTCGGTGACGATCCGGGGGATGCCCTCCTCCAACAGGTCCTGGTAGACGGCGTCGAGCACGGCCTGGACCTCCTGGGCGTCGGCGGGATCGGCAGGGACCCCGTAGACGATGCGGTCGGGGTGGAGGGTGTCGGCCACGGCGAAGCCCTCACGCAGGAACTCGGGGTTCCACAGCACCAGGGCGCGTCCTGCCAGGCGCTCGGCCACCTGCTGGGCGGTACCCACCGGGACGGTGGACTTGCCCACCACCAGGCTGCGCCCACCCTCGGGCAGGGCATCGTGAAGCATGTCGACCACGCTCCACAGCTGGCTCAGGTCGGCCTCCCCGCCAGTGGTGGACTGCGGGGTCCCCACGGCGATGAAGTGGACGTCGGCCTCGGCCAGCTCGGCCGGCGTCGGCGTTGAGGTGAAGCGCAGGTCTCCCTGCTGGGCCCCGGTGACCAGCAGCTCGGGCAGCCCGGGCTCATAGAAGGGGGCGCGGCCCTGGGAGAGGGCCTCGACCTGCTCGGGTCGCGTATCGATCCCCAGGACGTGATGTCCCAGGTGGGCCATGGCAGCGGCATGGACGGCACCGAGGTATCCGCAGCCGATGACGGTGAGCTTAAGAGGGGTGGTCATGAGTCGTTCCAATCGTTGGTGAGGTCCAGGGACATGAAGGGAGAGGCGTCTCCCAGGCAGTGGCGCACCCAGATCGGCAGCCACCGGTGGGCGGCGGGCCGGAAGGCGTGGACGAAGACGAGCCGCAGCGCTGAGGAGCGGTAGTAGGTCTCCAGGCGCTGCTCCGTCACGGGCAGTGCGCGGGCCAGGTCGTCGAGCAGCCCGCGGACCCGGGCGTGGGCCTCGGGGCCGATCCGGCTGCGAACCGCCATGAGATCCGCGTGGGCCCAGAGGTTGCCCAGGTCGAGGGCCGCCTCGGCCATGGCCGCGGTGTCCAGGTCGAGCAGGGACAGGTCGGTTCCGTCCCACAGGAGCTGGCCGTCGTGGAGGTCGCGGTGGGTGATGACGTGCACCCCGCTCGCCTCTGTCAGGCTCAGGCAGGTGTCCACCACCTGCTCGTGCAGAAGATCCTGCTGGTCGATGAGGCCGCAGCGGCGGGCGGAGGCCAGCCAGCGCTGCAGCACCTGGGCCTCCTGATGCGGCCCGTGGACGGGCAGGTCCGCCTCACGATCGCCCAGGAGCGACCAGGCCTCCGTGAACCGCTTCCACCCGGGCAGGCCGGCGTCACCGAGCTCGTCGAGACTGCGGCCCGGCAGCAGCTCGAGGTCAACGACGTCGTCCCCGTTGCCGAGGATCCTGGGGGTGCGCAGACCGGTGACCCGCAGCACCGAGGCGGCGGTCGTGTGGGCCCGCACCAGGGAGGCGGCCTTGTGGGGCCGCACGATCTTGCGGACCCGGGAGGTCTCCATGACGACGGCGCGGCGGCCGGCGCGGTGGACGACGAGTCTCCCGGTCAGCTGCCTGGACAGGGCCGGCAGGGCCGGGTCACTGGCGTAGGGCAGCAGGTCGGGGGCGCCCCCCACGGTGACGTGCCCGGCGCGCAGGCGGCCCTGGCCGTCGACGCACTCGATGCTCACGCTCGCCGGCTCCGATTCCCGGCCGGCGGGCCAGGCCCGTCGCAGCCCGGGGATGGCCCGCAGCGTGCTGAGCATGTCGGCCGCCTCCGTCGTCTGTGTCATCTCAGTCCTTGGTGTTGTGCTCGTCGTGTCCGTCATGCCCAGCTGGCCTCCTTCTCCGGCGACCGGGCGATGCGCTCGATGGCGGCCAGGTCCGCGCTGATGCGCTCACGCCAGGACGGGTGGGCCCGTCGCAGGGGGTCGGCCAGTCGCGCCAGCCGGGACAGTGCGATCGCCCACCCCAGTTCCTCGTCGCTCGGTACCAGCCGGTGCACGGCGTAACCCTCCAGCAGCGCATGCCGCTGACAGGACGGTGCCTCCGCCAGGTAGGAGCCCAGGTCCGTCGCCGCCGGCGCCAGGCACACCCGGTCGAAGTCGGTCAGCCAGATCCGCCCGGTCGAGTACTCGTAGAGCACCTGGTCGGGGGAGGCATCACCGTGGGTGAGAACCGGTGTCCCGGGGAGGTGGGAGGGCAGCATGTCGCTCACCGCCCGTACCCGGCGTGCCAGCTCAGGGGCCAGGACATCGAGCTGACGAGCGTGGACCTCGGCCAGCTCCCGGGAGCCGGCAGGCTGATGCGGCAGCCGGTCGATGAGGTCCGCCGGCAGCTGCCCGGCGCAGGAGTGCAGTTCGGCCAGCAGAGCCCCCACACGCCTGGTGGCCTCCTTCAGGCCCTGAGCAGTGGCCGGACCATCAACGTTGTCCGCATAGACGTCAGCCAGGTTCGTGTCTCCGCACCACTGCTGCACGCTGACGCGGCCCTCGCACTGGGCCACGGCCTGTGAGTCGAGCAGACCGGGGACCGGGAGGAGCCCGGACAGGGTGCGGTGGACGTCGTCGGCAGGTCCCCTGCCACCGGTTCGCAGCCGCAGAACCGTGGAGCCGTCCCGGAGGACCAGGCGCCGTGAGGGGTTGTAGCGCAGCACGTCCCGGGCCTCCCAGCTGCCCAGCACCCCCAGCTCCGTGGCCTGGGCGAGAGGCTCAGCCAGCTTGGGGTCGGTGAGGACCGCACCGCACTGCAGCAGCAGGCCCTCGTCCAGGGACCGGGTGACGGGGGGCTGCAGCCCCAGGGAGGCGGCCAGGCGCTCGGCCTGAGCGGCCTTGGAGTGCGAGACCGGCCAGAGCAGGCGGGCCCAGCCCGCGGTGAGCCCGGTGCTCCGGTCCGTCAGAGAGACCAGGACCGAGACCTCAGGCTTGATGCGCAGCCTGGCGGCCCGCACCGGGCGCCCGAGGAGCTTACTGAGCCGATCGGCGTCGAGGACCGCGGCGACGGCGTCGGCCGTGGTCGTCGCGTTGATGAGCGAAGGAGTCATGATCCGCTCCCCACCAGGGTGAAGGAGTCCGCCAGGTGGCTGTTCGCCCACCGACGGAAGTCGGCCGAGGAGTCCATGAGGTCCTGAGGGCTGCCCTCCAGGTGGATGCGCCCGTCCTGGATCCACACCACCCGGTCGGCGCGCATGGCGGCCTGCGGGTCGTGGGTGACGGTCAGGGTCGTGCGTCCGGCCACCAGCTCATCGATCGCCTCCAGCACTGCCGACGTCGAGGCCGGATCCAGTCCGGTGGTCGCCTCATCCAGGATGACGATCGGCGAGTCACGCAGTAGCGCCCGAGCGATGGCGATGCGCTGGCGCTGGCCGCCGGAGAGGGTGCCTCCTCGCTCGCCCACGGTCGTGTCGTAGCCGCCGGGCATCTGGGTGATGAACTCGTGGGCGTGGGCCGCACGTGCGGCCGCCTCCACCTCCTCGTCGGAGGCATTGGGCCGGCCCAGACGGATGTTCTCCCGGATCGTGCCGGTCAGCAGCACCGCCTCCTGGTGCAGGACCGAGGCCTGCGAGCGCAGGAAGCGCAGATCGAGCTCGTTCAGGCTGTGCCCGTCCAGGCTCACCGTGCCCGACGTCGGATCCAGGGCCCGCACTACCAGGGACACCAGGGTGGACTTGCCCGAGCCCGACGGCCCCACGAGGGCCACGTGCTCTCCGGGGACCACTGTCAGGTTCACCCCGTGCAGCACCGGGCGGCCCTCGTAGGCGGCGTGCACGTGGTCGAAGTGGATCATGCCGTGGACCCGGTCCAGCACGATGGCGTCAGCAGGGGAGACGATGTCGGGCTTGACCGCCATGAGGTCGGCCACCCGCTCACCCGAGGCCGTCGCCCGTGCGATGCGGCCGGTGTACTTGGCCATGTCCCGAAGCGGCTTCATGGTGGTGCGCAGGTAGGTCGTGAAGAGCACCAGATCCCCCGGGGACATGGCGCCGTTCAGGACCCGGATGCCCCCGCCGACCATGACCACGGCGGTGGCCACGCCGACGATGACGTCCGTGGAGCGCTCCAGGCGCGCGGCGATACGGCGCGAGCGCACCCCCTCACTGAGGGACACCGTGTTGGCGCCTGTGAAACGCTCATGCAGCAGTGGCTCCAGACCGTAGGCCTGGACCACCTTGATGGCGCCGAGCGCCTCCTGGGCGGTGTTGGCCAGGTTCCCCTCGGACTTGCGGCTGCGCAGGGAGGCCGCGGAGATCCGCCGCGAGTTGCCCGAGGAGGCGAGCATGAAGGCCACCACCGCCAGGAGCACGATCATGGCCAGCAGCGGGTCCAGGAACACCATGACCACGACCATGACCAGCAGGGTCAAGGTGTTGGCGGCCATCGGCAGGCCGGCGGTGACAGCCACCTCCTGCATGCGGTTGACGTCGGCGATGAGTCGCTGAACCGTGTCCGCGCTGCGGTTGCGGGCGTGGAACTGCTGGGACAGGCCCTGGACGTGGTGGAAGGCCCGGCTGCGCAGGGAGGCCGCGGTGCGCGAGCCCACCAGGGCGAAGGCCACGGTGGCCAGGTAGTTGCACACCGCCCGCCCGGCCACGATCGCCAGCAGGGCGATACCGAGACCCACCAGGGAGGAGACCGTGGCGGGGGCGCTGCCCGTGTGGCGGCCCAGCGCCGCCACCAGTGAGTCGATGGTGACCTTCAGCGGCCAGGGCTCCAGCACCCGGAAGACCACCTCCGCCAGAAGCACCGCGGTGCCGCCGGCCATGAGGCGCCACTGCGGTGCGGCATCAGGGCCCACCAGCCGCAGGGTCTGTCGCATGGGGGAGTGGCGCATTCGACTGCGCCCGTGACGACGAGGAAGCGGAGCCATTACCGCCCACCACCCTCAGCGATGCCGGCCAGCCCCAGGATCCGGGTGACGACCCGATTCCAGGAGTGGCGCTCCTCAGCCAGAAGACGACCATGACGCCCCATCCGGGCCCGCCGCTGGGGGGAGGCCGCCAGATCATCCAGGGCCGCGGCCAGCGCCGTGGGGTCCGAGGGCGCCACGAGCACGCCGTGGCGCTGCGATCCCTCCTCAAGCAGCTGGGGGATCTGACCGACGTCGGAGGCCACGACCGCCAGCCCCGCGGCCAGGTACTCCAGGACCTTCATGGGGGAGAAGTACTGCTGCTCCAGACCCCCCAGATCCGGATAGGGAGCCACCCCGATCGCTGAACCCGCCATGTGAGTGGGAATCTCCTCAGGGGCGACCGCCCCACGGAAGTCCGCCTCCACCCCCAGGCGCTCGGCCTGCGCACGGAGCGTCTCCATCTCGGGTCCGTCGCCGATGATCCGCAGGCTCCACCGCTGACGCGCCAGGGCCGCCGCCGTGATGAGGTCGGCCACCCCGTGCCAGGGCTTGAGCGTCCCCACGAAGGTGACGACCACCCGCTCGGGGTCCGCCGGCTGAGGCTGGATGCGGCGCACGCTCACACCGTTGGGAACCGTGTGGACCCTGGCGGCAACAGCCTCCGCGTCCGGCATATCGGCGGTGCGACGGCGAACCCAGTCGGCCACCGGGTCCGAGACGCACACCGTGACCCGCGCCGCCCCGACCTGACGGCGCAGCGCCTGCTCAGCACCGGAGGCGTCCACCAGCGAGCGGTGACGATGCTGCTCGTCAATCAGCGGAGCGTTGACCTCCAGGACCCCCGGCACCTCGGTGGCCGCCGTGATGTCGGCCAGAGCCGTGGAGAACAGGGAGTAGCGCTCGTAAACCAGGTCAGCGCCGTCGGTGATGACCCGCGAAGCAATCCTCTGGGCGGCACGCACCTGCGCCTGCTCCCGCTCAGCGGGGGCGACGTCGGCGACCGCCTCCAGGTGCAGCTCGAGATCGGCCAGGTCGGCGGGCACGTGCTCGCCTGAGCGCAGGGCGTAGAGCACCACCTCGTGGCCGGCGGCCCGCAGCTCGCGAACGACCTCCTGAATGTGCACCGAGGCGCCCTTGGTCCCGAACACCGGGATGCCCGGGTCGCAGCAGATGTAGGCGATGCGCATCAGGCGGCTCCTTCCTGATCGGCCAGGCGCACGCCGGAAGCCGGGACGGGACCCGACTGCCAGGCGGCCAGCACCGCGGCCTGGGCCCGAGAGTCGAACTGCTCCTCAATCAGTGCCCGCGCACCGCGCGACAGCGCGACGATGTCCACCTCGCCCTGTGCGATCCCGCGCAGGGCCACGGCCAGCGAGGCCGGGTCACCCGGAGGAAGAAGAATCCCGGTGACGCCGTCGTGAACCACCTCCGGAAGTCCCGACACCGCCGTGGCCACCACCGGCGTCCCGCAGGCCATCGCCTCCAGGACCACCGTGGGCAGACCGTCGATATTGCCATCGGCCGCCTCGATGCACGGCGCCGCGAACACGTCCGAGCGCGCCAGCAGCTCGCGCACCTCCGCCTGCGTGAGCGGACCCAGCAGACGGATCCTGTCGGCCAGTCCCAGGCGCTCGATCTGCTCGGTCAGGCGCTCACGCTCATCGCCGTCACCGGCCAGCTCCACCTCGACATCGATCCCCGAGCTCACCAGGATCCTCACCGCCTCGACCAGGTCGGCGAAGCCCTTCTTGGGCACCAGGCGACCCACGGCGCACACCCGCAGCGGCTCTGCCCTCGTGGCGGACACCGGCTGCGGGGCACGGTAGGAGAAGCGATCCAGCTCCAGGGCGTTGTAACGCAGCGACACCTTGGCCCCCGTGCCCGCCAGCACAGTTCCCAGGTAGTCCTCGTTGTAACGGCTGATGGCGATGACCCGCTGGGCATCGGCGCAGATCCGGCGCAGCCACACCGGGTCCACCGACTCGTGGAAGATGTCCTTGGCATGGGTGGTCACGGTGTAGGGGATGCCGGTGAGGGCCGAGGCGATCCACGCCACCCGCCCCGCCAGGGACGCGAAGTGCGCGTGCAGGTGGGTGATGGAGTCCCGGCGTGCCTGACGCGCCAGCTCCACGCCCTGGGCCACCACGTCACCGGGCAGCTCGGCCAGGACCGGCATGATGGCGGCGAAGCGCTTGCGGTCCTCCTGGCAAGTCAGGCCCTCGGTGAGCTGGCTCCACAGGTCGATGGCCCGGTTCGGTCGGCCCACCCAGTTGACGCGGGCGGCGACCCGGGCGATCTCGGGGTGGAAGCGCGCATCCGTGGTGGGGCGCAGTGCATAGATGCTCAGGTCCTCGCCCTGGGCCTCGCGGGCCAGGATCTCGGTGACGATGAAGGTCTCCGAGAAGCGGGGGTAGACCTTGAGGACGTATCCGATACGGGGGGCGCCCTGGTGGGGCTGGTGGGTGTCGAGTGGGGGATTCATGCGGGGATCTCCATCCTGGTGAGGCTGGTGGCGTGGCTGGTGAGGTAGGTCGGGCTCGTGGTGGGTGCGTCATGTCGGTGATCCATGAGCTCGGCGGCCAGCAGGGGGACCGTGGCCAGGCCGTTCAGACGCAGACGACGTCGCCCCGTCAGCTGGCGACGGGAGGCCTCCTGGTCACCCAGCAGCTCGGAGAGCCGGTCCTCCAGCGCTGCGGCACTCAGATCCGTGAATCTCAGCAGGTCGACGGCGCCTGCCTTCTTCAGGCCGGAGGCCCGGATGAACTGCTCCAGGCGAGGCGTCTCGCGCGGGATGAGGAGGGCCGGGGTCTCGGAGGCGAGGATCTCGGTGACCGTGTTGTAGCCGGCCATCGCGATGACCGCAGCGGCCTGCTGGATGTGGCGACTCATGCCGGGCCAGGACCGGCGTACCACGGTGCGGGGACCGGCCGCCTGAGCGACCTGGTGGAACAGGGCGGCGTCGAGCTGGGGGCCGGTGACCACGACATGCCGGTAGCCGTCAGGGACGCGTACCTGCGCGGCGGCACGCAGCAGGTTGATGCCGTCGCAGCCGCCACCGGCGGTCGTCAGGATGAAGGGCACGGGGTCCAGGGCGTTACCGGCCAGAGCGGGTGAGGCCTCGGAACCGTCCCTGGGCTCGGCGATGTCGCGACCGTGGGCGAGGTAACCGGTGTAGTGCATCCGCTCCTCCAGCGCAGGCGGGGCCTCGCCGGTGGCGCTCAGGTCGTGGACCGCGGCGTCCCCGTAGACCCAGACCTCGTCGATGAGCCGGCGCAGAGTGTCGGCCTCGCCGAGCTCATCCCATTCGCGCTGCACGGTTGCGGGGGTGTCCAGGACCTCGCGCAGACCGAGCACCACGCGCGCGCCGGGGTGAGTGCGGCGCAGGTGAGTCAGGGGCTCGCGCAGCTCCTGGTGCACCCCGTAGGCGTGTCGGTCGATGATGAGCAGATCCGGGGCGAAGGTGCCCAGGACGCCGTTCAGCAGAGCGCTACGGACCTCGCCCAGGTCCTCGTGGGTGATGCGCAGGCGCTGGGGCTGGTAGATGCCTTCGGACTTCTTGATCCCCGGCAGCACCAGCCAGTCGAAGCCGTCGGGGAGGCGGTACTCCTGGCCCGGGGGCAAACCGGTGATGACCAGGCCGGTGACGTCACGGCCGGTGAGCCCCGGTAGTGCTCGGGCCAGGTGGTGGGCCAGAGCGAGGTTGCGGCGAAGGTGTCCCAACCCCTTGGCATCGTGGCTGTAGAGGGCCACGCGTAGGGGAGCGCTCGTCATGATCGTCTCTCTTCTCCCGGTGTCGGTTCTGGATCGTTCTGAAACGATCCTGACCGGCCAGAAGAAGATGACGATTAGGGGCGGATGAGAAAGCTCTCAGGTTTGTCGGATGCTAGACCAGTTGCACCTGGACTCCGGCTCGCCGCAGGGCCTCGACCTGGTCGGCGCAGGCGCCGTCGTCGGTGATGACCGTGTCGATCCCGGAGGTGGGGCAGATGAGGGCGAAGGCCGTCCTGCCGAGCTTGGAGCTGTCACACACGATGACGACGTGCTCGGCGGCCTCGACCAGTGCGGCGTTGATGGCCGCCTCCCCGTCGTGCTGGGCGTAGGCGCCTCTCTCATCAAGTCCCTCGACTCCCAGGAAGAGCGTGCCCACACTGATCGAGGGAAGGATGAGAGAGGCCAGAGGACCGGTGAGCTCGAAGGAACGGGCTCGTGCGATCCCCCCGGTGACGACAACGCGCACGCACTGGCGCACGGCCATCTCGTTGGCGATGTTGACGGCATTGGTGACCAGGGTGACCGGCACCTCCGGATCGGTCAGCTCCGGTAGGAGCGCGATCTCGCGAGCCACCTCGGTGGTCGTGGTGCCGCCGTTGAGACCGATGGAGTCGCCCGGGTGCACCAGAGCAGCCGCCGCCTTGGCGATACGGGTCTTCTCATCGGCCATCTTGGAGGTGCGGTAGCGCAGAGGAGGCTCGGTGGAGGTGGGGTTGGCAATGGCGCCGCCGCGGGTACGGCTGACCAGCTGCTGGTCAGCCAGGTGGTCGAGGTCGCGTCGCGCGGTGGCCGCTGAGACCCCCAGCCGCGTGATGATGTCGTCGATATGGACGCTGCCCTCGTCCATGACGATGTCGAGGATGGCCGAATGGCGATCATGCCGAGACATCTCGATCCTCCTGGGGGTCAAGGGGGTGGTGCGGGACGGAGAGGGGATGGGCTGGGAGGGGGTGCACGGTTGATTTGTGCATCAACCACTTGCCGTATTCTAGTGACCGTGCGGCAGGTAGTCGGTGTACCGATGTCAGCATAGTTCAGGGATGTCCCCAGTTGCCTCCTGAGGGCGACACATCGCGATGTAAACCTTGCTACTGTCGTCGACATCAATCACGTCATTGTGTGGAGTGGTGACCCCGTGGGCTCGCCATCCCGCCTCCGAGAACAGAGAAGATATGGGTTGTCCCGCTGACCTTGCCGAGCCCCTCCGCCGTGGGGAGGGCGTCGTCGCCATAGGGGTCGATGTCAGTGCCGACGCCGTCACCGCGGTTGTCGCTGACGGCCGGGGGAGTGTCATCTCCTCCGTGGAGCGGCCGGTCCCCAGACAGTGCCGTGCAGACGCCGATCGGCTGGCCCAGGAGATCGGGAGCGCGATCCAGTCCTTGTGCGCGGGCCTCGCCGATGACCTCAGTGGTGAGGTGTCCGGGGCGGCGGCCCTCGTCGTCGGGGTCAGTGTGCCCGGTGTTGTCGACGAGGACGAGGGGCGTGTGCGCCGCAGCGAGACTCTTGGGTTGCAGGACGCCCCGTTGGTGAGTCTGGTGAGACGGTCGCTGTCGTCTCAGGCCTCCGGGTCACCCGGACTCTCCGGAGGCCTTGAGGTGAGGCTCTATCAGGATGCCGGTTGCGGCGCCTGGGCCGAGAGCCAGTGGGGTGCGGCCGGGAGGAACTGCCTCTATCTGGCGGTCGGTGAGCGGATCTCCTCCGCCGTCCTGCTGGGCGGCGCCCCGGTGCTCGGTGAGGGCTGGGCCGGTCAGGTCGGTCGGATCCTGGTTCCCGATCCGGACTGGAGCGGGGAGAGGGCCCGCCTGGAGGATGTCGCCTCCGTGTGCGCAATGGTCAGGCGGCACACCGCCGGCATGCTCGATGACTCTGCCGGCTCCCTCGGCTCCGCCGCGCCGGAGCCGGGCGGCTGCGAGGACGCTTCCGATGAGTCATTCGCCCAGTGCGCCACGGGGCTGGAGTCCCTCCTGGGCGCGATCGCCTCGGGGGACCGGGAGGCGCGCCGCGTCTGGGACACCGGCCTGGACTGCCTGGCTGAGCTCATTGCTCAGGGTGTGGGCCTGCTCGGCCCCCTCGACGTCGTCGTCAACTCCGAGCTGATGCGGGCGGACGAGGCTGCGTTCCTGGAGCCTCTGCGAGGCCGAGTGGCGGATCTCGTGGGCGACCTGCCGGCACCGCGACTGGTGGCGGCCCGGCTCGGGGCGACCGCGCCGGCGCTGGGGGCGGCGGGGCGCGCACTGGCCGACTGGAAGTAGCCTGACAGCAGCCCGAATGTCGCCTCGCGTCTCTGCGCCCTTGGCTGATAACTCGCTTATGGCGTTGCGGAGACCCACAATGGGGGCAGGCCGTGGCAGTATGTTCGCCAACTGTAGTTGTCCAAGCCGGTTGAGGAGAACCAAACGTGTCCCCCAGGAGAGAAGCGAGGCGCAGCGCGTGACCCTGTCTGCTCGTCCGCTTCGCATCGGCATCATGGGTGGAACCTTTGATCCGATCCACCATGGGCACCTGGTCGCAGCCAGTGAGGTGCAGAACGTCTTCGCTCTCGACGAGGTCATCTTCGTGCCCACCTGGGCCCAGCCCTTCAAGAAGGAGCGCAAGGTCTCCCCGGCTGAGCACCGGTACCTCATGACGGTGATCGCCACGGCCTCCAACCCGAGGTTCACGGTCTCCCGGGTCGATATCGACCGAGGTGGGACGACTTACACGATCGACACCCTGCATGACATCGCGGCCGAGTACCCGGGCGCGGAGCTGTACTTCATCACTGGAGCCGACGCGCTGGCGCAGATCCTCACCTGGAAGGACAGTGAGGGGATCTTCGACCTGGCTCATCTGGTGGGGGTGACGCGTCCCGGGCACGTACTCAGTGACTCCGGGGTTCCCCGTGACCGGATCTCGCTGGTCGAGGTGCCGGCCATGGCGATCTCGTCGACTGACTGCCGCCAGCGGGTCGGGGAGGGGTCTCCGGTGTGGTACCTGGTCCCTGACGGTGTCGTGCAGTACATACGCAAGTACGGGCTCTATCGTATGGCCTTGCGGCCGGCGTCGGCGACGTCGATGACGGCGAGAGTGGCCCGCGAGCAGTCCCTGAGGAAGGAGAACGACGGTGAGCACTGAGCAGACCGGCGTCAATGCCCCCACGTCCGAGGAGCCGACGCCAGATGAGCACGCTCCACGCGGTAGTCGTCGTGCGATCCGGCAGGCGGAGCGCGCCGCGGAGCGCGAGGCGATCCTGACCGGTCAGCAGCCGCTCCTGACCCGGCGTGAGATGCGGCGTCTGCGCGAGGAGGCCAAGGCGCTCAGGGCTGCCGTCGAGGCGGGCGAGATCACCCCTGAGCAGGCGCAGGCGCTCCAGGATCCTCTTGCCGATCCCTCGTCGGTCACCTCCCGTTCCTCCGCCACCTCCGGTGACGAGGCCGAGTCCGCGCCGGTGGAGCCGGCCGAGCCCACCGCCCTGGACGGGGGTGACTATCTCGAGCAGGGCGGGCAGAACCCGCCCCTGAGCATGTCCGTCCCCGAGGGGTCGGCCGCCTCTGCTCCGAGCTGGCGCTCGCTGTCGGCGGCCGAGGCCGTGGCGATCTCCGAGATCGAGACGGGCCTGATGGAGGCCGTCGACCTGCCGGTGGCCACCCTTGACTACGACGCTCACTGGGCCGCGAACGCCAGCTCCGAGCCGGCGCCGGTCCCCACCCGCTTCTCACTCAAGGACCGTCTTGAAGGAGGCTCCGTCGCCGAGGCGGAGGAGCCGGAGAGCCCACAGGACAATGAGCCTCAGGGCGCCGTCGAGGTGAGTGGCGGCGCTGAGACCGAGGAGCCCGCCACCAGCCCCTACGACTACCGGGAGGGTCTCGAGCCGGTGGCTCAGGACGACGCGGACGCCTCCTCGCAGTCCTCCTCGGCGGTCGAGGCCGTGAGCGCCGCCTCCGCTGTTCCCGCCATCTCCGCAACCGCCCCCGGTGCTGCCGACGTCGCCGCCTACGGGCAGGCCGGGGCCATGCGGAGCGCCGAGACCTCCCGCAGCGGGGTCAGCGCCGGCTCGGCGTCCTCCGCCGGCTCGGTGCGCCGACCCATCGTGCGGATTCCGGCCGCTGCTCAGGGTGTGCGCACCGTGAACGCCTCCACGGGAGAGCTCAGCTCGGTCCAGCCCGTGGACAGCTCGCCGTCCGCCCAGGAGGCCGCCGACGTGCAGGATGTCTACGGCGCTCCCTCCATCGAGGAACCGATGGTGCAGGACGACGCCGAGGTCGAGGTCGACATTGAGGCACAGACCATGGTGGTGTCGACGTCGGCGCCCTCGACTCAGGGGGCACAGGACTCCGAGTTCGGTGCGCCCGGGGCCCCGCAGTGGAGGTCGCTGCATCAGCCCCCGCAGGCGGGTAGCTTCCAGGAGGCGATCGTCGACGGGACGGCAGAGACCGCAGCCGTCTCCGGCGAGGCCGTCAGCCCCTACGCCTTCTACAGCGACGAGGCCGAGAACGGCAACGGTCCGATGGGGGCCTCCGAGTGGGACTCCGTGGCGGCCCCGGCTGCCGAGGTCCCTGAGGAGCCTTACCTGGCTCCCGTCAACGAGGTGACCGGAAGGGTTCCCACCCCGGATCACGTCCTGCCGATGGAGCAGCCCGGCGCCTCCTCGCGCACCGGCAAGATCCTCATGGCCGCGCTCATCATCGTCCTGCTGCTGATTATCATCGCTGTTGTCCTGGCGCTGCTGATCTCCAACGGCAAGCTCGGCGGTGGTACGAGCGCCATGGCAGCCAGCGTCGGTGCGGGGGAGTGGATCCGTCAGCTCGTTTGACGGAGGTGGGCACGGTACAGTCGCCGCTGCCACATGATGTCCGACTGACCCTCCCGAAGGAGATCCGTGTCCGCCACTGAACACGCCACCGGCCTGGCGATCGCTGCCGCTCGCGCGGCGGCCGATAAGAAGGCTGAGCACCTCGCCGCCATCGACGTCTCCGAGCGACTGGGACTCACCGATGTCTTCCTGCTGGCCTCTGGGGCGAACGACCGCCACGTCCACGCCATCGTCGATGCAGTCGATGAGGCCATGCACCGAGCCGGGGCCAAGCGCCGTACTCGGGAGGGCTTCGCCGACGCCCACTGGGTCCTGGTGGACTACGGCGACGTCGTCGTTCACGTCCTGCAGAACGAGGACCGGGAGTTCTACTCGCTCGAACGCCTGTGGAAGGACTGCCCCGCCATCGAGCTGCCGGCGGACCTGGCACATGAGGGCAGCCAGGACGGTGATTCCCTCGGCGGTCGGGAGACCACCGCGTCATGACGGATCTCATTCTGTGGCGCCACGGTCAGACCGACTACAACAGTCAAGGGCGTATTCAGGGCCGGGTTGACGTCCCTCTTAATGAGACCGGTCGTGACCAGGCTCGGCGTGCCGCCGAGGACATCGCGGCCCTGGGGCCCACTCGCATCGTCTCCTCTCCGCTGATTCGGGCGCGGGACACGGCCGAGGCGCTGGCGTCGCTGACCGGACTGAGCGTCGAGATCGATGAGGGTCTGGCGGAGAAGTCCTTCGGGGACTGGGAGGGCCTCAAGGCCGCTGAC
Source organism: Actinomyces sp. HMSC08A09 (assembly GCF_001807465.1). Classification (NCBI taxonomy): domain Bacteria; kingdom Bacillati; phylum Actinomycetota; class Actinomycetes; order Actinomycetales; family Actinomycetaceae; genus Actinomyces; species Actinomyces sp. HMSC08A09. The sequence goes on from NZ_KV789133.1 coordinate 109,949, forward strand.
ATCAAGGAGCAGTGGCCGGAGCACTACGCCACCTGGCGGGCCGGGGGAGACCTCCCCCAGTTCCGGATCGAGGGGCGCCGCCAAACCGCCGAGAGAGTGGGGGAGGCGCTCAAGGCCATCGTCGCAGGTTCCCAGAAGGACGACGTCATCGTGGCCGTCTCCCACGGAGCGGCTACCAACCTGGGGGCCACCTACCTGCTGGGGATGGACGCCCAGCAGTGGTTCGGCCTGCGTGGCATGAGCAACTGCTGCCACGCACTCCTGCGGACCAACAAACGGCCTCCGGGCTGGGCAGTGGTGGCGTGGAATGCCGGACCACCGGTGGACTCCAGTCCGCTGGGCAGAATCCTGGGCTGAGCAGGTGAGGTAGCGCACGTGGTGCGGATTTGCCCTGACGGGTCCGAACTTCATACAGTTATCCGCGTCGCCGCACGCGAGCGACGCCCGAACGGGGCTATGGCGCAGTTGGTAGC